>CAYNQQ010000139.1:0-2720 GCA_964399385.1 uncultured Candidatus Bathyarchaeia archaeon
ATCTGCCGCTCGTGGCGGGAGGGAAGGGCCTATCCGCCATAGCGCTGACCGAGCCGGCCCGCGGGAGCGATCTCGCGGCCTGCCTGGACACGAGGGCCGTCAAGGAAGGCGATGAATGGGTCATTAACGGCGTGAAGACACTGATAACTAACGTGCCGTTAGCCTCCTTCATAATAACCCTCTGCCAGACGGACCCATCGGCCAGCCCTCCTTACAGGGGCCAGACGCTCTTCATAGTGGACTCCGACCTGCCGGGCGTTGAGATGGTCAAGCTGAGGGGGAAGATGGGCATAAGGGCCAGCCCAACGGGCGAGGTATCCTATTCTGACGTCAGGGTACCCGAATCAGCCATAGTAGGCCAGTTAAACAGGGGCTTCTACCACGCCCTCGCCTTCCTGGACGAATCACGTGTGGAGATAGCGGCCCACGCCGTCGGCATAGCCCAGGGAGCCCTGGATAGGGCCCTGAAGTACGCTAAGGAGCGCGAGGCCTTCGGTAAGCCCTTGTTCCAACACCAGGCCATAGCCCACAAGCTGGCTGAGATGGCCACTAAAATCGAAGCGGCCCGCCTCCTGACCTACAAGGCGGCCTGGACCCTGGACCAGGGCAAGCTGGACCCGGCTCTCGCCAGCATGGCTAAGACGCTGGCTGGCCGTGTAGCGGTCGAGGTTTGCGATGAGGCTGTCCAGATATTCGGGGGCTACGGCTACATAGGTGATTACGACGTGGAGCGCTTCTACCGCGATGCCAAGATAACCGAGATATACGAGGGGACCAAGGAAATACAGCTCAACACCATAACGAAGTACATGGTCAAGCGCTCTTAGACCTCTCCGAGGACCATCCTATCCGATATGACCTCCTTTATCCTGACCTCCAGAACGGAGCCCACAAGGCCCTCAGAGCCCTTTAAGAGCACCACGGGCCCATGCCTCATGGGGTAGGCTATCAGGTAGCCCTCTCTCCCCGGGGCCGAGCAGGCCACGACCACCTCTACCTTCCTCCCCCTCCACCTGGCCTTCAGGGCCTCGTTCAGGGCCCTGGCCTTCTCGACGAGCTCCCGGCTGAGGGGGTCCTTAGCCGCCGGGGGGCCGCTCGGGAAATCCCCGAAGGCAGACATGGGCAGGGACCTAAAGCGGTACAGTATTATCCGCTCGGCGCCAGCCCTCACGGCCTCCTCCATGGCCCTGAGGGTCATCCGGACCGTCCTCTCGTCCTGGCCCGGCAGGCCGTGGATGAAGTAAGCCTGGGGCCTCAGCCCCGCCCTCCTCAGGAGCCTTATGGCGCGTATGGCCTCTCTCGGGCCCGAGGGCCTCCCGAGCAAGCGGGCGTGCTCCTCAGAACCCGTCTCGACGCCCACGTTTATCGTGGTGCCCTCGAAGTAGCGGCCGAGGAGCTCCGCCACCTCCTCGTCCACCAGGCAGGGCTTAGCGTTCTCGAGCATGACCACCACATCGCCCTTCCTGACCTCGGGCACGGAGGAGATGGACCTGAAGAGTTCCTCGAGGGCCTTGAGGTTCGCTGGGGGCTCCTTCGGGTCCGTGAGGGGCTCTGGCTCCACGAGCAGGTCCCTCCCGTAGTCCAGCACGTCGGAGGCCGAGAGCACTATCCTCCTCACCCCCTCCCTCGCGAGCTCCTCTACCTCCCTGCGTATCTTAGCGGCCGAGCGGCTCCTGGCCGGCCCGAACAAGCTCGGGACGGAGCAGTAACCGCATCCCGGGGGTATGCCCACCGGGCAGTAGTAGCGGGCCTCCAGGGGGCCCGAGCGGCAGGCCCCGCACCCGGTACAGGACCGCCCGTCGGGGAGCGGTATTTCCGTCCGGTAGTAGTTGCTGCAGCCCCTGAGTATCTCCACGTAGACCCGGCAGGCCCAGAAGAACGGGTATCCCCTCACGGCCTTGGCCGAGGGGAGGGGCAGGGCATCCAGCTCCTCCCTCCTGCTGGCCGGCCTGAGGCCCGTGAAGCAGGCGGTCCCGTCGGCCGACCTGAAGGCTATGCCCTTTACCCCGGCCAGCTTCCCCTCGGGAGGGATAACGCCCTCGCCGAGCCCCCTCGGCCAGAGGTCCATGAGGGCCCACTCGCCCTCACCCACGATGCACAGGTCGCAACTCACCCTCTCGAGAGCCCTCACGGGCTCCGAGCAGGCCGGCCCCCCGAGGACGATAGGGCCCCGGTTTTGCCTCCTCCACATCCTCGCTACCCTCCAGGCGGCCTGGAAGTCCGGCGTCATGGCGCTCAGCATGAGAAGATCGTAATCCCTCATCCTCCTGCGCATGGAAAGAGCCCGCCTCGGCGTCGTCAGGGAGACCCGGCTGCCCAAGTACTCTAAGACGCCTGCTATCGCCCTGGGGCCCGCCCCTATCACGTCTAAGGTAGCTGGCCTGGCCCCCTTCTGGCAGCCCAGGCAATCCACGAACAAGACGCTCGTATCGGGGCCCGGCATCACCGGCGGGCGGTTGGCATAAACCTTAATAAACGAGGATTAGAGAATGGGCTGGTGGTATGGGTGGGAAAAACCACCATCTCGGTAATCAAGTGTGATGTGGGCAGCATAGCCGGTCATCATGTCGTCCCCCCGGAGCTGCTCGATGTCTGTAGGAGCGTCCTGGCGAGGGGGCGCGATGAGGGCATCATAAAGGACTTCTACGTGACGAACTGCGGCGATGACATAGAGCTCATAATGTCCCACGTGAGGGGCGAGGAGGACCCGAAGGTCCACG
>CAYNQQ010000140.1:0-2717 GCA_964399385.1 uncultured Candidatus Bathyarchaeia archaeon
CCCAGGCCACGAGCCTGTAGCGGTCCATGGGCAATAGGTCCCAGGCCGGCATGGGGAGGCTATCCAGGTCTTTTATCAGGGGCCTCTCGCCCGTGAAGAAGACGCGGCCTCCCCTCCTGAAGGCGAGACCGAGGACCTCCTCGACTCGCCCTCCCCCCTCCAGGGCCTTAACGAGCTCGTAGGTGGTCAGCTCCCCCTCGCCCACGACCACGTAATCGAGGAAGGGGTTCCCGAGCAGGTTCTCCTCGGCGAGGATGGAGAAGTGCGGCCCCCCGGCCACCGTGATGACCTCCGGCCCGAGGAGCTCCTTGGCCATCCTAAGGACCCTGAGGGCCCTATCGGCATAACAGGTGGGCCCTCCCACCCCCACGAGGTCTGGCTCGAGTTTCTCCAGGGCCCTGGCCAGCTCCCCCCAGCCCCAGCCGAGAGCGGTGCAATCTATGATGCGCGCCCAAATGCCCCTGGACCTCAGGAGGCCGGCTATGTAGGCTAAGCCGATCGGCGGCATGACGGTATCCGCCAGGAGCCACCACCTCGGCTTCGGCGGGTCGATGAGCAGGACCCGCATCCCACCCCTGACGGCCCCCAGGCATATATGAGGCGAGCGGGCCCAGAGGGGCGGCCCATGCTCGCCCGGTGGGCACGCTGGGACCGTGATGAGGCGGCGGAGGCACAGGCCAGGGCCTTAGAGCGTCTCGCTCGTTTCTACTCGAGGACGGATTACGGCCTGGAGCACGGCATAAGGCCCGGCATGGATCTCGAGGAGTTCAGGAGCCAGGTGCCAGCGAGGGGCTACCGGGCCTTCAGGCCCTACGTGGAAGAGGTCCTGAGGGGCAGGTTCAGGGCTCTCCTGGCGGCCCCTCCCGAGTTCATAGGCATCACCTCGGGGACCACAGGGCCCCCGAAGCTGATACCGATACCCGGGTATGATTTGGAGCTCAGGGTCGAGTTCATGCTGAGGCATATGGGGGCGGCCGGGCCCGACCTGGCCATCATAGCCCCCTGCCTGCCGAGCAGGCTCTCCGTTATTAGGATCGGGGGCTCGGAGGTCCCCCTCGGCTACATCTCAGGGATTAACGTGGAGGCCATGGCCAGGGCCCTTGGGTCCGACGAAATGAGCGCCTACCTGGGGGAGGTGAACAGGATAGGGGCCGGGACCAAGCCCTCAGATTGGGATAGGAGGTTCAGGGCTCTCCTCTCCTTCCTGGAGGGACGCGAGGTCGAGATGGCCGTGGGGACGGGGCCGGTCCTCTGGATGTTCGCGAGATGGCTTAAGCGCGAGAAGGGCCTCCTGCCCGGGGAGCTGTGGGATATCAGGGCCGTACTCGCGGTGGGCGTGCCCCACATAAGGTCCTCTTACGCCGGGTTCCTGAGGCGCGCCTACGGCCCCCGGGCCCAGGTCATAGAGGGCTACGGGGCCACCGAGGGCCTCTTCGCCATGGGGCCGGCCGAGGGGCCCGGCCTCACGCCCTTCTACGACCTCTACCTCTACGAGGTGGAGGTCGGCAGGACCATCAAGATGCTATACGACATGAGGGCCGGCGAGACCGGGAGGCTCGTGATCTCGACGCCCGTCTTCCCGAGGTATAGGATAGGCGATATAGTGGTGTGCGTGCGGGACGGCCTCTTCTTCAGGGTGCCGGGCCGGGACAACCTCTGGACCAGGCTCAGGCTGGCCTTAACGAGGGCAATCGAGGGCCTGGCCTCCCTCTTCTGAGGAGCTCACGCTTATCACGGCCCCGGCCCCCGGGCCTGGAGGTGGTGGGGCTGGGCCTCAAGCTGGCGGTCTGTGGGAAGGGGGGCGTGGGCAAGACCCTGGTCGCCGGGGTGCTCGCGAGGCTCCTGGCCAGGGATGGCTTCAGGGTCCTGGCGGTAGATTGCGATTCCAACCCCAACCTCTACATGACGCTCGGGATACCGGCCGAGAGGCTCTCGGGCGTGATACCCATATCAGAGGACCTGGACCTCATAGAGCGCAGGACGGGCTCGAGGCCGGGTTCCTCATGGGGCTCCTTCTTCAAGCTGACGCCCAAGGTCGATGATATACCCGGGAGGTTCTCGATAACCGGGCCCGACGGGGTGAGGCTCCTCGTGATGGGAGCTCCCCCGAGGGCCGGGACGGGGTGCCTGTGCCCCTCCTATGCCTTCGTCAGGGAACTCGTGAGGCACATAGTCCTCTACGAGCGCGATGTGGTCGTGATGGATATGGAGGCTGGCCTCGAGCACTTCGGGAGGAGCGTGGCGAGGGGCTTCGACCTCATGATAGGGGTGGCCGAGCCCACCGAGCGCTCCTTCATGGCCCTGAGGCGCATGGCCGAGATGGCCTCCCAGCTCGGCGTGGGGGAGTTCTGGCCCGTCCTGAACAAGGTCATGGATGAGGATAGGGATTGGGCCCTGAGGAGGCTGGAGGAGCTCGGGCTGCCGGTCAGAGCCGCCATACCGTTCGACAGGGCCGTTATAGAGGCCGATAGGGAGGGCCTCTCGCCCTTGGATTTCGCGCCCACATCGCCGGCCGTGAGGGCCATAGGGGAGCTCAAGGAGGCCGTGGTGGAGGAGTTCCTGAGGGGATGAGGGCCTCGGCCACGTCCGGCTCTCAGCACGGGCCTTCCTCAGGTGTCCCCGCCCACCTCAGCCTCATCGGCCCGTGGGACGGGGGCGGGACGCCTAATAAGCATCTCTTAAGCCAGCCCCCACGGGAGGGGCCGGGGGGAAGCGGG
>CAYNQQ010000141.1:0-2607 GCA_964399385.1 uncultured Candidatus Bathyarchaeia archaeon
GGAGGGCAAGCACCCGAAGGAGGTCATCAGGGAGGTGAACGAGGGCGTCTGGGACCACCTGTTGAAGGAGGAAGGTGAGGAGTAATACTTATGAGCATGCCCCCGCCCCGCCTCTGGCGAAGGTGATGGGGATATGCCGATAGATGAGGAAGCCATAATCGAGGCCCTGAGGGAGATGAGGACCAAGACGAAGAAGAGGAACTTCAGGCAATCCGTGGAGATACTCATCAACCTCAGGGATATAGACCTCAGGAAGCCGGAGAACAGGATAAGAGAGTTGGTCGAGCTCCCGCACGGCCTCGGGAAGGAGAACAAGGTATGCGTGATAGCCTCTGGTGACGCGGCCCTTAGGGCCAGGAGGGCCGGCCTCGAGGTCTTGGACAGGGAGGAGCTTGAGGCCATGGCCGGAGATAAGAAGAGGGCGAAGAAACTCGCTAAGAAATACGATTACTTCGTGGCCGAGGCCCCTCTTATGCCCCTGATAGGCAGGATACTCGGTGCCGTCCTCGGCCCGAGGGGGAAGATGCCGACGCCTGTGCCCCCAACGGCCGATTTCAAGGCCGTGGTGGACCGGCTGAAGAGGACGGTGAGGGTGGTGGCCTGGAAGGCCCCGAACGTCTACTGCAAGGTCGGGACGGAGGACATGGATGATAAAGCCCTGGCCGAGAACATAAATGCCGTCATAAAGGCCCTCGAGGAGAAGCTCCCGAGAGGCCTCAAGAACATAAAGTCCGTCTACGTGAAGATGAGCATGGGGCCGGCCGTGGAGGTGAAGCTGAGGTGAGCGGGCAGGCGAGGAGGCCCGTCCCGGAGTGGAAGAAGAAGCTCGTGGAGGAGATAAAAGGCTACCTCAGGGAGTACAGGTATGTCCTCGTGGCCGACCTCTACAAGGTGAGGGCGGCCCAGCTCCAGGAGCTCAGGAGGGCCCTGAGGGGCAAGGCCCTCATCAAGGTGCTGAAGAACACCCTCTTCTCGAGGGCCATAGACGGCCTCGATGGGCAGAAGGAGGGCCTACAGGCCCTGAAGGAGTACCTCAAGGGCCAGAACATCTTCATCTTCACGAACGAGAACCCGTTCAAGATGGCGAGAACCATAGATCAGTTCAAGGTCAAGGTCATACCCTCCCCGGGGGACGTGGCCACGAACGACATAATAATACCGGCCGGCAATACGGGCCTCCCCCCGGGCCCCATAATAAGCACCTTCAGCTCCCTTAAGATACCGACCAAGATAGAGGGCGGTAGCATCTGGGTGTCAAAGGACACGCTCGTGGCGAGGAAGGGCGATGTGATCTCGCACGACTTAGCCTACATACTGTCGAAGCTGGGCCTGAAGGTCCTCGAGCTCGGGATAAGCCTGAAGGCCGCCTACGTGGACGGCGTGGTCATACCTGGCGAGGAGCTCAAGCTCGATATAGAGGGCACGAGGAAGGCCATATCCGAGGCCTTCCTGGAGGCCCTGAACCTATCGCTAAACATAGCTTACCCGACGGACGAGAACGCCCACCTCCTCCTCCAGATGGCCCACCTCAGGGCCCTATCGGTTGCCATAGCGGCCTCCTACCCGACCAAGGACACCATAGGCCTCCTGTTGGCGAAGGCAGAAGCAGAAGCAAACGCCTTAGCGAGGCTGTTGGCCGAGAAGGGCTTTTCCTGAATCCTAAGCCCCAGAACCAAATAGGCTATTCCAGGCTTGTCCTCCCCGCCAGGCTGCCTGACCCGTAGTGCAGGCCTGCCCTTAATAGGGCGCTAATCGCTGAGGTAGACGGGGGCCTCGGGCTCATGGGGCGGGATGAGGTCAGGCGTGCCGGGGGGCAGGTGGGCTATATGTTGGAGGTCCAGGGGCAGATAGGCTACATGCTGGAGGTTAGGCGGCGTGGTCGTGAGAGTAAAAGTGAGAATTGAGTATATCGCTACCGGGCGGAGCACCATCACCTCTGCCCTCGTCAACACTGGCTTCGGGACCAGAAGGCCTACCGTGAGGCTCCCGCTCGGCTTGGCTCAGGAACTCGGGCTCGGCGAGGAGGACATAAGGGGAGCGGAGGCCGTGGAGTTCATCGTGGGAGATGGACGTGTGGCCTTCTTCCCCCTCCTTAGGGATGCCGTTAGGATATCCGTCGTGACCGAGGACCGCGTGGAGGGCCCTGTCATAGCCGATGCGATAGTGCTCGAGCAGCCGGGAGAACTCGTCCTCAGCGACACCCTCACGCAGCTCCTGAAGGTGGTCCCCGTCCTCCCGGGCGATGGGCTATGGTGCTTCTTGGACGAGAGACCGGAGAGGCTCAGGAGGAGTGCTGAGAGACAGGTGTGGAGGCCCAGGGCATTAGGCTCCTCCAAGTAATGGCCTCCAGCCTCGTCATCGGCCCCTCGTGGCGAATACCATCGCCAAGCTTAAATCGCCCCGTTGGCATGTATAGGCCCCAAATAAGGTGCCCGGGATGCCCAGGCCGCAGGTGGGCGTGCTGACGACCTACGAGGAGAGGGTGCCCGAGCACATCAGGCGCCTGGCCTACGAGCTCGGCTTCGAGCTGGCCCGCAGGGGCTACGTGGTCATAACGGGCGGCGATGGCGGCCTCATGAAGGACGTGGCCAGGGGGGTCAGGGACGC
>CAYNQQ010000142.1:0-2599 GCA_964399385.1 uncultured Candidatus Bathyarchaeia archaeon
ATAGTGGCCGTCGACCACGTGAACCTCCACGTCAGGGATGGCGAGTACTTCTGCATCCTGGGCCCGTCCGGCTGCGGCAAGACGACGCTGCTGAGGCTCATAGCCGGTATCCTCGAGCCGGATGAGGGCGAGATATACATAGGCGGGAAGCCCATGCGCGGCGTCCCGCCTGAGGACCGCGATATAGGCTTCGTGTTCCAGACGTTCGCCCTCTTCCCCCACATGACGGCCTGGGAGAACGTGACCTACGGCCCGAGGGTGAGGGGCTGGCCCGAGGAGCAAGTTGAGCGCGTGGGGCGCGAGATGTTGGAGCTCGTTGGCCTCTACGAGAGGGCCGATGCCTACCCGAGGGAGCTCTCCGGCGGCATGATGCAGAGGGTCGGCCTGGCCAGGGCCCTCGCCACCGGGGCCAGCCTCCTCCTGCTCGACGAGCCCCTGAGCTCCCTGGACGCCAAGATAGCCTTCGAGCTGAGGTACGAGATAAGGAGGCTCGTTAAGGCCCTCGGCAGGACGGCCATCCACGTCACCCACGACCAGGCGGAGGCCATGGCCATAGCAGACCGCATAGCCGTGATGAGGAAGGGCCGTATCCTCCAGGTCGGGACGCCCAGGGAGCTCTACATGAAGCCCAAGAGCATCTTCGTGGCCCACTTCGTGGGTGAGGCTAACTTCCTCGAGGGCTTCGTGGAGGACGTGCGTGATGGCGATATGCTGGTGAGGCTGAGGGGCGATCTAATCCTCAGGGTCGGCAGCTCGGGCCTCGGTAAAGGCCAGAAGGTGGTGGTGGGCGTGAGGCCGGAGGTCCTCGCCATAAGACCGCGGGGCCAGGCCCGCGAGAACTCCCTCCCGGGCACGGTCGAGCGGGTCATGTTCGAGGGCGTGGTCACGCGCTACGAGGTGAGGCTGGTGAACGACGACCTGTTGGTGGTGACGGCCCCCAGCATGATGGCCGAGCCCCTCAGGCCCGGCGAGGACGTGGTCGTGGAGGTACCACGTGGTAAGGTTTTTGTGTTCCCCTACCCGGAGAGAGGCCTGAAGGAGGAGCTCTCGGTTGAGTGAGCTGCTGAGGTGGTTCGGGAGGAGGAGGGAGATAAGGGCCATAAACCTCATGGAGAGGCATCTGGCCAACGTGGTCTCGGCGGCCGAGGACCTACACAGGGCCATAGAGGCGGCCCTCAGGGGCGATGAGGAGGACATGAGGTCCTCCATAGACAGGGTGGTGGAGGCCGAGAAAGAAGCCGATAGGCTCCGCAGGGCCATAATGGACGAGCTCGCGAGCGAGGTCATACCGGCGGCGGCCAGGGAGGACCTCATGCACCTCGTGAAGAGGCTCGACATGATAGCCGATTGGAGCCGCGAGGCCATCCGCATCCTCATCTCCATGCCCATAAAGGACATCCCGAGGAAGATACTCGAGTCCTGCTCCAAGATGGCCAACAAGGTCGTGGAATGCGCACATGCCGTCAGGAAGGCCGTCATAAAACTGCTCGAGAAACCGGAGGAAGCTCTTAAGGAAGCCGATAGGGTCGAGAGACTCGAGGAGGAGGTGGACGAGCTCTACGCGGAGGCGAGGAGGAGCTTCGCCCTCATGGGGCCCGAGGAGGCCAGGCCCTCCATACTCATACTGGCCAGGGACCTCCTCGATGCTGTAGAGAACGTGGCGGACTGGTGCGAGAACTCCTGCGACCAGATAAGGGTGATTTGCGTTACCATCAAGTAGGCCAGGGCGGGCGCCGCCGGCGGGAAACCTTATTTAGAGCCCGCGGGCATGGATTCCCGGGGAGGTCCTTGGAGCACGAGGTGATAGGCCAGCCCAGCTATTCGGCTCTCGTGGTCAGGCTGGCGCCGGGCGAGAGCGTGGTGGCCGAGGGCGGGGCCATGATGCTCATGGAGGGCGATATCCAGGTCAAGACTAAGACCTTCGGGGGCGTGATGAAGAGCCTGGCCCGCAGCCTATTCGGGGGCCAGACCTTCTTCGTGAACGAGTTCATCGCCGGTCCCGGGGGCGGCTCCGTATGGCTCGCCCCGAGGTTCCCGGGCCACATACTCTACGTACCGCTCGAGAACCGGAGCATACTGCTGACGAACATGGCTTACCTCGCCCACCACGGCCAGGTGGAGCAGTCCGTGGCTTGGAAGGGCCTTAAGGGCCTCATAGCCAGAGGGGAGTTCTTCTGGCTCAGGCTCAAGGGCGATGGGGGCGTCTGGATAACGAGCTTCGGCCATCTGGTCGAGAGGGAGCTAAAGCCCAACGAGAAGGTGATAGTGGATAACTTCCACATAGTAGCCATGGACGACGGGATGAAGTGGAACGTGAGGAAGTTCGGAGGCCTCAAGTCCTTCCTCTTCGGCGGTGAGGGCCTCGTCATGGAAATAGAAGGGCCTGGCAGGATATACCTCCAGACCAGGACGGTGCTCGACCTGCTCATGGCCATAGCCGGGGTGAAGAAATAGGGCCAGCAGGCCCTACATGCCCACCTGTTTCTCGTATATGTAGATGCCGTCGAGGAAGACCCTGATGTCCTTGCCCTTCACTTTAGTGGCCTGTTCTATGTTGGCGGCCGTCTGGCCCACGGCCTCTATATCGATGCCCTTCACG
>CAYNQQ010000143.1:0-2582 GCA_964399385.1 uncultured Candidatus Bathyarchaeia archaeon
GAGGGCAAGGCCGAGATGTGCATCTGGCTCCAGAACTACTTCGCCTTCGTGGATAGCTCCCTCGTCTGCAAGTTCGTGACCTTCGCCCTGACGCCGGACGATTTCGCCAGGGCCATGACGGCCTGCACGGGCTGGGAGTGGACGGCCGATGACGTGATAAAGACGGGCGAGCGCATCTACAACCTCGAGCGCATGATACAGTGCCGGGAGGGCGTCCGCCGCGAGCACGATACCCTGCCGGATAGGTTCCTGAAGGAGCCGGCGCCCGTCGGGCCGGCGAAGGGCAAGGTGGTCCCGCTCAAGGAGATGCTCGATGAGTACTACAAGCTGAGGGGCTGGGACGTCAAGACGGGCATTCCTCTCCCCGAGACGCTGAGGAACCTGGGCCTCGAGGAAGCCGCCAAGGTGGCGGAGGAACTCCTCGGGAAGTAGGAGGGCCAGATAACCTCTTTTTATCCCCTCCCACGGGGGGCTTACTCACGGCCATGGAGGTCAGGGTGAGGGCCTTCGCCACCTTATCCGGCCTGCTGGGCGGGGAGCTCGTGGTCCAGCTCCCCGAGGGCTCCACGGTGAGGGATTTGCTCGAGCAGCTCGCCTCCAGGCTCGGCAGGGCCTTCAGGGAGGCCATCTTCGATGAGGAGGGCCGCCTGGCCAGGTACGTCAAGATCATGGTGAACGGCAGGGATATCGATTTCCTATCCGGTCTCGACACCAGGCTCGAGGACGGTGATGAGGTCTTCCTCTTCCCTCCCGTCGGGGGAGGCCGGTAAGGCATAAATCCCCCGGCCCACCACCACGTAGGGCATGAGCAGGAAAGCGAAGGCCAGGCTGGCCCTGAGGACCGCCTCGAGGAAGCTCGGAAGGGCCTACAGGACCCTGGCCTCCTTCAAGCCCTCGGCCTCGGCCATAGCCCTGGCCGCTGTTCTCGCGGCGGCCTTCCTCCTCGGGGGAGGTCTCTACAACATAATACAGAGCCCCAGGGTGGTGATACCGAGGCCCGGGACCATCTGGATAACCTACCCCTACACCATGCTCGACCAGGTCCTCATGGAGAGCCTCATATCCATGGTCCTCTGGGGCCTCGGTTTCGCCGGCTTATACCTCATATACGATAGCACGAAGTACGCGGATGAGCCCCACAGGGCCTACTACAGGTTCGTCATAGGGGTCTTCCTCGTCCTCCTCGCCTACTTCGCGGGCAGGTACATGCTCTACGAGCTGAAGATGAAGCCGAGCAGCTGATGACGCCCGTCAGTAGGAGCGGGCCTCACCCGCTATCCAATCCACGAGCTCGGGCCTGAGGTCCCTGAGCATGGGGAGGAAGACGCCGGCCCTCTCGGCATCGTGGAGGTCCACCTCCCCTATCACGAGGTCTTCCTCATCGTACTTCGCCCTGGCTATGATGGAGCCCGTGGGTCCTATGAGCCTCGAGCCGCCCCAGAAGTTGAGGCCGTCCTCCCGGCCAGCCAGATTGACGTAGGCGAGGTGGACGGTGTTCTCCAGGGCCCTCGCGGACAGGAGGGTCTCGAAGTAGGAGCGCCTCACGCCCGGGGACGCCGATATGCATACTATGAGCTCGGCCCCCCTCAGCCTCAGGAGCCTCGAGACCTCCGGGAAGAAGGTATCGTAGCATATCATGAGGCCGATGCGGCAGAGGCCCGTATCGAAGACCTCGACCCTGCCCCCGGGCCTGAAGTAGCGTTTCTCCTCGAAGACGCTGTGGGTGGGCAAGAACATCTTCCTGTAGGAGCCCACGAGGCCCTCGGGCCCGACCAGGACGGACGAGTTGTACAGAATGGAGCCGGATATGGTGCTCTTCTCGGGCATTCCGAAGACGATGTAGACCTCCTGCTCCTTCGCCAGCTCGGCCACCCGCTCGGTTGAAGGGCCCGGGACGGGCTCGGCGAGCTCGTAGAAGAGGTCCCGGCACAGGTAGCCCGTGAGGGAGAGCTCGGGGAAGACCACGAGCTCGGCCCCGCCGCGCCTCGCCTCCCTGACCATCTCCTCCATCTTGCCCAGGTTGGCCTCCTTATCCCCCACGGAGCACTCCATCTGGGCCAGGGCCACCTTGAACCTCATCTTGGCCATACCCCATCACCTCCGGCCCGGCGTGTAGGGCAGCCTGAAGTCCATGCCGGGCGTGCGGTAGGCGAGCTTTATGGTGAGGGGGGGCCTGCGCTTGTGCTCGTTCTCGAGCCAGCGGTCCCTGATGGCCAGCACGGTCTCGAGGGGCAGGCCGAGGTCGGAGGCTATCTGCTCCGGCCTCATGAAGTGCTCGAGGCCGTAGAGTATGAGGTCGAGCACGTCATAGCTCAGGCCGAGCTCACCCTCCGCCGTCTGGCCCGGCAGGAGGCCGGGCGTCGGGGGCTTCTCCACTATCTCCCTCGGGACGCCGAGGTGCCTGGCGAGCTGGCGGACCTGGGTCTTGAAGAGGTCCATTATGGGCTCTATATCGGCTGCCCCATCCCCCCACTTCGTGTAGTAGCCCAACATGGCCTCGGATTTGTCCGTGGTCCCGCAGACGAGCATGCCGAGCTTGTTCGCGTAGTAGTAGAGGCACGTCATGCGGACCCTGGGCTTTA
>CAYNQQ010000144.1:0-2542 GCA_964399385.1 uncultured Candidatus Bathyarchaeia archaeon
GTGCAGGGGCTGCAGGGACTGCGTGGAGGCCTGCCCCCAGGGGGCCATAGAGGTCGTATTCGTGGGTGGGCGAAAGACATAAGAAAGGGCCAACCCATCTGCTCGGGAGGGCCGGGCATGGTCAGGGTCCACTTCAAGGCCGATTACGCTCTGGCCTTCGGGGAGACCTACGAGCTGAGGATGGGCAGGAGGGCCAGCATAAGGGAGGTCTTCGAGCGGTTGTGCGAGGTCTTCGGGAAGAAGTTCAGGCTGGGCGTTTACGACCCGGAGAAACGCCAGCTCATGGGCGTCATCGTGAAGATAGGCCTTAACTCCAGGAGGGCCGTGGAGGACCTGGATACGCTCGTCAGCGATGAGGATGATATAGTGATTTACCCCCTGGACCTCGGCGGCTGAGCCGGCGGCCTCGCTCTATACCCGGCTGAGCCTCATATCGGGGGAGGGAAAAAGCCCTATTCTGGCCCCGAGTTCCTACCTGGCCTTTAGCTCCTCATAGAGCCTCCTGGCGTATTCCGGCACCTGTTGCTTGAGCTCCTCCGGTAGCAGGCTCATGGCCGTCATGAGGAGCCTGGTCAGCCTGGCCCTCATATCACCGGGGAGCTCGTACCACTTCTCGTATATCGTCTTCCAATCGTGCTTCCTCAGGGCCTCCAACACGCGCACGCGGGGCTCGGACATGCTCATCCTCCCCCTACCTTGGCCTCGACGGCCTCTGAGACGACCTCGGCCAGCACCTTCTCCAAGTCATTTATGGCGCTCTCGGCCACGGCTATGTGCTTAGGCACGCTGTAGCGCTTGAAGATGCTCTCGGCTATATCGACGGAGAAGAAGCCGAAGAAGACGGTCTTGATGTAGTCGGCCCCCCTTTCTATGAGGCCGAGCTGGAGGCCCGTGAAGACAGCGAAGATTCCTATGATGAGCTCGGCCAGGGCATGGCCCACCGTGGTCGGGTAGCCCGTCCCCCTTATCCTCTGGAAGGCCCAGCGGACTACCACGCCAGCCATGCTCGCCAGGACCGTGAGAATGGTCTCGACGACCTCCGCCAGACTGGGGAGAGGAATGGCCAAATCCCCCACCGGGGACCCCTATCTCCTTCAGAGATTATAAGTTTTCCGCACGTATTTTAGTATGGGCTATAATGGCCTTAGGACGTGAAATAAAAATGGTGAGGTTCCCGCTCAGGCGGCCAGGGCGGCTTTTATCAGCAGGGCCTTCGCGAGCCTTACGTTCTCAACGGACCTCCTGCAGTCGGGGCAGAGGGAGACGAGCTTCTTCAGCTCCTCGAGCAGGGGCTCGTAAACCCTGCCGCTCCTCTCCAGGAGCCTCCTCATGCAGGCCTCGAGATGCCTATCCGTCGTGTAGGGCCGCCCGCAGTTGGCGCACTTCCTCAACGGCACCTCTATGCCCTTCAGCATCTCCTCCTTGCTCTTGAACCAGGCCCGGTATTCGCCCGTGAGCTTGACGGCCTCCTCGGGGCATATCTCCTCGCAGGTGGCGCAGTAGACGCACAGGCCGTAGTTGACCCTTACGGCCCTATCGGCCTCCAGGTCCTCGAAGCTCATGGCCCCGGTCGGGCAGGAGTTGGCGCAGGCCCCGCAGCCGACGCATTTTTCGGCATCGAACTCGGGGAGCCCCCTGAAGCCCTCTGGGACGCCCCAGTAATCCTCGCTCGTGTCTATCTCGAGGCCGAGGAGGCCAGCTATGGCCTGGGCTATGGCCTGGGGCCTCGGGGGGCAGCCGGCCACGAAGACCGTGACCGGTATCCCGAGCTGGTCGGCTGGCCCGCGCATGGAGTAGCCCTCGGCGAAGATGCCCTTGGTTATGGCGCAGGAGCCCACGCATATCACTATCTTGGGCTCCCTGAGCTTCTCGTAGACCGCCCTCACCTCATCGGCCGTCTTGAAGTTCGCCCCGCCGGTTATGACGAGGGCCTCGGCCTCCTCGGGCTCGTAGACAAGCTCCACGTACTGGCCCACCTTGAACCTCGGCAGGAGGGCCTCGAGGACCTCTATATCACAGCCGTTGCAGGAGCTGGCATCGGCCCGGAAGACCCTAAGCTTCTTCACGGCCATTCACATCACCTCCGAGGTCCCGTAGGGCAGGTCGGTCATGCTGATGGCCCTCCTCTTGCCCGTCCGGGTATCCACTATGATGAGCCTGTCCGTGCAGGCGTAGCAGGGGTCTATGCTCTCAAGTATGGGCCTGACGTGCTCCAGCCTGGCCCCGAGGAGGGTCTTCGTGTAGGTGAAGACGTTGGCGTAGGTGGGCGTCCTTATCTTCACCCTCTCCGGCATGTTGGTCCCATTGGCCCTTATGTAGTATACGAGTTCGCCCCTCGGCGCCTCACCACGGCCCACGAACTCGCCCACCACGGGCTCCCCGGGCTCGGCCACTATGGGCCCGGACGGGAGGGCCCCTATGGCCTGCTCCACCATGCTTATGCTCTCGAGGTTCTCGCGGGCCCTAACCATGGCCCTCGCCCTCACATCGCCGTCCTTCTCCACGACCACGTCGAAGCTCAGCTCTCCGTAGGCCGCGTAGG
>CAYNQQ010000145.1:0-2531 GCA_964399385.1 uncultured Candidatus Bathyarchaeia archaeon
CAGCAGCGTCTTCCCGGGCTCGAGCCTTACGGGCGTTGCCATCTCCGGCCCTAATTCATCGGCTTGCTTGCTCCTAAAAATATTGCCCGATTAACGCTGGGTAGAGTTATCGCCTAGCCCGCCTCGTGCTGATCTTCCTTAGGCCGTATCCGAGCGAACAGAGGCCCAGGCAGATGAGCAGGACCGCCCACCAGGCCTCGGGGACGAGCAGGCAAGCCAGGCCAGATGAGGTCAGCACGGAGCCCAGGAGGGCCAGGGGGAGGGACTTGTGCCTGGTCCAGGGCCTTGCGTGCCTGACGGCAGCATCGGCCAGCATGACGATGCCCAGGCCCATCAGGGCGAGCGACAGGGCCTCCAGGGGCCTCAGGAGGCCTAGCTCGGCCATGAGGCCTGCCGAGCCCAGGGCCAGGAGGGCGAGCCCGAGGAAAACGAAGCTCACGGGGTCCGTTTTCCTCACGGCCCTCGGCAGCTCGGGGAACTCCAAGCTCACGTCCTCCCGGCCCTGACCTCCACGGAGCCCAGGGAGCTCTCGGCCACCACATACATGAACTTGCTGGCCTTCTCGAAGCCCGATGACCTCACGCACAGGTAGTTCCAGCGTTCCTCTACGACCGTGAAGCCGCTGAGCTCCTTCTCCACGGAGCCCAGGCCCGTCCTGGCCTCCACCTGGCAGCCCACGTCCCCGCCGACCCTCAGGTCGAGCTCTACGCTCCCGAGGGCCGCCTCGACCTTTATGGTGCAGTTGTGGGTGAGCGAGCGGGCCTCGACGTGCAGCTCGATGGAGCCCAAGTCGCTCGACAGCACGAGGGACCTCAGGTTCGTGGCGTTTAAGTGGGCCTCCACGCTCCCCAGGCCTGAGTCCACGTGGGCCGACCAAGGGAGCCAATCGGCCACGTAGAGCTCGAGGGGCGATGACCTGAGCGATATGTTCACGACCAATAGCCCGCCCACGACCTCATACCTGAAGGAGCCGCTGGCGTTCGTGTAGCACACGGCTTTGATATAGAGGCTTCTGTTCCCAGTGGTGTGGATTTCCACGGAGCCCAGGTCGACATCGCACCTGATCACGAGGCCGCTGACGGCCCCCACGTCCGCTGGCCCAACGGACCTCACCACGGGCTTGGCAGCCCTCGTGGGCACGGCAGGGATGCCCGTGCTCACCACGAGCAGGACCACGAGCGATACGATTAGGAGGACGGCCGGGCCGCCATTCCTCACCTTGAGGAAGCCCAGGATGGCCAAGATGGCGCCAGAGGCCACAAGGCCCATGGCCACGACCGTCTCAAGCGGGAGGCCTCTGAGCGGGAAGAAGCCAGCCACGTAGAAGCAGCCGGACAGGATGAACAATATCCCAGATAAAACCAGGAGGGCGTCCCTGGCCTCCAAGGCGGGACCCCCGGCCCGCTACTCCTTCTCCTCGACCAGGCCAGCCCTGCTCATGAGGCCCCAGACCAGGAAGACCACGCCCATGACTATGAGGATGGCCGGGAACCACTCGACGCCCAGGAGCATTATGATGCCCATGCCTATCAATATGAGGCCCAGGAGCACGAGCCAGCTCACGCCCCTCTTCTCCTCGGACATCCCCGCCACCGTTCTCCCTCGGCCCCCCGGGATTTAAGATTACCGGCCGAATATCATCCTCCTGAGGAAGTAGGCGTTCACGGCCCTCCTGAAGCGGTTGCGGGACGTCAGGCCCTTGAGGAGCTTCAGGGGCCTAAGGAAGAACCGCCTATAGCAGGCCAGCATGAGGGAGTGGACCTCACGCCTAGAGAGCGTCTCAGTGGGCATTATGACGTGGGCAAGGTCGTATTTGGACCAATCGTGGACTTCTATCCAGCCCTTCTTCACGGCTTCCTCATACAGGGGCGTGCCCGGGAAGGGCGTCAGGGGGGTGAATATGGCGAAATCGGCCCCGAGTTCCTCGGCCAGCTTCTCCTTGGCCAATATGGTCTCCCTCGTGTCCTTCCGCTCCCCTATGATGAACATGGCCTGAGTTATTATGTCGTGGTCCCTGAGGGCCCTGAAGGCCTCCTTGACCTGGGATAAGGTCAGGTTCTTCCCATACCTCCTCAGCTCGGCATCTGAGGCCCCTTCAACGCCCACCAGGACCCAGAAGAGGCCTGCCTCCTTCATCAGGCCTATCAGGTCCCTATCACGCACGAGCAGGTCGGCACGGGCCTCCATGCCCCAGTGGACGTCGAGGCCCCTCTCTATTATCTCACGGCATATGGCCACGTTCCTCTCCCGGCTCAGGTTGAAGGTGTCGTCCCCGAACCATATCAGGTCCTTGTTGTAGCGCTCCTTCACCAGCTCCATCTCATCTACGACACGCCTTGGCCCGTGGGGGCGCCAGACACCACGCCAGAAGATGCGCTCGCTGCAGAAGGAACAGCTGAACGGGCACCCACGGCTGCTGACGAGCATGGTGGCCCTCTTGCCCCAGGCCACCAGCCTGTAGCGGTCCATGGGCAGCAGGTCCCAGGCCGGCATGGGCAGGCCGTCCAGGTCCTTTATCAACGGCCTCTCGC
>CAYNQQ010000146.1:0-2451 GCA_964399385.1 uncultured Candidatus Bathyarchaeia archaeon
GGCCATCATAAAGGGGTGGCTGAGGGCCGGGGACGTGCACGTGGGCGGGACCCTGGAGGCCGTGGGCGTGGAGGCGCGTGGCGATGTGGTCGTGGGCGGCCGCCTGAGCACGAGGGAGGGCGTTAAGGCCGATTACGTGGAGATAGGGCGCCGGGGCCGGGCCAGCGGGCCCATAAGGGCCAGGGAGGTCAGGGTGCGCGAGCGGGGGCAGGTCGAGGACGTGTGGGCCGAGGACATCACGCTCGAGGAGGGGGCCAGGGCCAGGAACCTCTACGGCCTGAGGATCTACCTGGAGAGGGGCTGCGCCATATCGGGCGATGTGAGGTACGTGGAGGAGCTCGTGGCCGAGGAGGGGGTGCGCTTCGGGAGGAAGCCCGAGAGGGCCGGGAGCCCCGAGGAGATAGGTCTTTCCTCGGGGAAGGAGGGCGGGGCCTCATAGGAGGTTCCCCGTTCACCCCTCACCGCTCAGCCTTGCCAATCACAGGCCCGTGCTGCGTGAGGAACGCAACAGGTATTTAGGGCTTCCCCGAGGAGGCCAGATGGGTTGGACTACCTGGCCTTCATAGAGGAGGCCGGTCTCAACCTGGCCGTCTTCAGGGGAGGACGCCTCCTGTTCTCCAGCCGAGAGGAAGGGCTTAGGCCCCTGCTCAGAGCCGTGGAGGAGCTCGGGCCGTTATGCCCGAGGGGCTGCGTCATAGCCGACAGGATAGTGGGCAGGGCGGCTGCCCTCATAGCGCTCCTCCTCGAGCCCTCCGAGGTCCACGCCATCGTGATGAGCTCCGCGGCCAGGGGCATACTGACCTCGAGGGGCGTCAGGACCGTGGCCCGCGAGCTGGTCGAATTCATAACCAGGCCCGATGGCAGGCCCTGCCCCTTCGAGGAAGCCCTCAGGGGCGTTGATAAGCCAGAGGAGGCCTATGAGCTGGTCAGGAGAATGCTCTCGGGCATCAGTAGACGAAATCGTAGAGCTCATCGGGCCCCGCGAACGGGCTGTTGAGCGCGAACTCCATGGCCTTCTCCACCTCGGCCTCGACCTCGGCCTCCACCCTGGCCAGCTCCTCCTCGCTGGCCACCTCTCGCGATATCAGGAGGCTCCTCAGGCGTTTTATCGGGCACCTGGCCTTCCAGGCCTCGACCTCCTCCCTGCTCCTATATGCTGTCCCGGGGTCCCCGACGTGGTGGCCGAGCCACCTGTAGGTCTTGGCCTCTATGAGGGATGGGCCGAGCCCCCTCCTGGCCCTATCGACGGCCCACCTGGCGGCCTTGTAGACGGCTATCACGTCGTTCCCATCTACTATGAGGCCTGGTATGCCGTAGCTCGCGGCCCTGGCAGCTATATCCCGGACGGAGGTGGAGCGGCTGACGTGGACCGATATGGCGTATTGGTTGTTCTCGCACACGTAGATGACGGGCGCCTTCCATATGGCCGCGAGGTTGAGGCCCTCGTGGAAATCCCCTATGTTGCTCGCCCCATCCCCGAAGAAGCAGGCCACGACCTGGTCCGTCCCCCTCAGCCTTATGGCGAGGCCCACGCCGGCCGCTATGGGTATGTTGGAGCCCACTATCGGGCATGAGTAGAGGACGCCTTTCTCCGGGCAGCAGGGCCTCATGGAGCCCCCCCGGCCCCTGTTGAGGCCGGTGGCACGGCCTAATATCTCAGCCGCGAGCTTCTCGAGCGGGACGCCCTTGGCTATGCTGTGGGCATGGCCCCTGTGCGTCGATAGGACGTAATCGTCCGGCCTGAGGGCCGCGCACACCCCGGCCGCCACGGCCTCCTGCCCTATGTAGACGTGGGCCGAGGACGGGACGAGCCCCCTCCTGTAGAGATCGGCTATGGACTCCTCGAAGCGCCTTATGGTCAACATGGTCCTGTAGAGGCGCATGAGCAGGGGCTTATCGAGGCCTTCCAAGCCCTGGCCAGCTCCAGCCGAGGCCATGGGGGCACCCACGGGCGATTGCAGGGACCGGTTATAACTCCTCCCCAGCCCATCGGGCCGGATGCCCCAGCCCCCTCCTGGCCAACGTCATGGAGATTAGGGCGGTAAGGGATAAATAAGGCCGGGCCGGGGGCGTCCATATGGAGGCCGAGGAGATAAAGGAGAGGCTGCTGGCCATCTTAGAGGAGCTCAGGCCCTACGCGCCCTCCTACCCCCTGATAGGGAACATGGCCGATAGGGCGAAGGCCTTCTTGGAGGAGGTGCCCGCCGGGGTTCTCAGGAAGGTCCTAAGAGAGGTGAGGGAGCTCTTGGAATCGGCGTGAGGGGCCTCCCTTGACCGGCTACGTGGTCGGGATAGACCTCGGGGCCACCTGGCTGAGGGCCGCCTTGGCGGACGAGAAAGGCCGGATTCTGGCCAGGCTCTCCGAGCGCACTAAAGCCCGGCAGGAGGAGCTGGAGGCCCAGCTCGCGAGATTGGCCAGGGAGGTCCTCAAGCAGGTCCCCGGCGCCGGGG
>CAYNQQ010000147.1:0-2400 GCA_964399385.1 uncultured Candidatus Bathyarchaeia archaeon
CTCCGTATCGGGCCAGGGTATGCCTATCGAGCCTACCTTCACCGTCTTCATGGTCCTGTCGAGCGGGTTACAGTGGGTAACGGGCGAGGCTTCCGTGAGGCCATAGCCCTCCACTAGCACGCCACCCGACGACTCCATGAAGCGCTTCTGTACCTCGGGTGGCAGAGGCGCAGCGCCGGAGATGCAGAACTTAATGCTTGTCAGGTCGTACTTGGGCAAGTCCGGGTGATCGAGTAGCATGGCATAGAGCGTGGGCACACCGCAGAACACGGTAGCCCTATACTTCTGTATAGCTTCCAGAACTTTCTTGGCGTCGAAGCGGGGTATGAGCACCACAGCCCCAGCCCCGTAAATGGGTGCGTTCATAGCGACCGTCATGCCGTAGATGTGGAAGAGCGGCAGGACGCCTACATGGACTTCCTTGGCCTCTTCCATGTTCAGCCAGTAGGAGGCTTGGATGGCGTTGGCCACCAGGTTGTAGTGGGTCAGCATGGCCCCCTTGGGGACGCCAGTTGTCCCGCCCGTGTACTGGAGGCAGGCGAGGTCCTCCTTCGGGTTTATCTCGACCGGCTTGGGCTCTGGCGGGTACTTCTTGATCAGATCCTTGAGGAAGTAGATGCCGGGGCCCGGCTCCACCTTGGCCATAGGTATCTTCTTGAGGAGGGAGCCCAGGACGGCCTTCACCCTCGGGAGGTAATCCTTCAGGCTGGTGACGATCACGAACTTGAGGCCCGTTCTGTCCTTGACCCTCGCGACCTTCTCGTAGAGGAGGTCGAGCGTTACTATGCCTATGGCCTCGGAGTTGTTCAGCTGGTACTCGAGCTCCCTCTCCGTGTAGAGCGGGTTCACGGCTGTCACGACGCCGCCAGCCCTAAGTATGGCGTAGTAGCTTATGACGAACTGGGGGCAGTTGGGGAGGTAGATGGCCACCTTATCGCCCTTCTTCACCCCCAGGTCCTGGAGGGCCGTCGCCAGCCTATCGACGGCCTCGTCCAGCTCCTTATACGTCATCTTTAGGCCCTCGAAGATTATGGCTATGGCATCCGGGTGCTTCTCGGCTGCCTGCTTGAGGAGAGCGTCGAGTGGCACCTCCGGGTACTCTATGGTGGGCGGTACCCATTCCGGGTAGAACTTAAGCCAGGGCTTCTCGGCCAACCTTGACCTCCTCGGCCGATGGCTGAGGGGCCTCGCTTATTAGGCTTACCCGAAGGCCGTGAAAGAACGTCCTCTACCGGGCCTGGGCTTTCTATTAGGGGCTGGTGGGCCCGGCGGGATTTGAACCCGCGACCTACGGCTCCGAAGGCCGCCGCTCTATCCAGGCTGAGCTACGGGCCCAGCCTTCATAAGGAGGAGCCCGGCATAAGCGTTGGGGTGGCCGGGCCTGGCCAACCGCCATAAGACGGCCGGGGTGGCGGAGAACCCCTTCGGCTCCTTTAGGTCCGAGTGCCGTAGGCTATTGTCACGCGCCCTAAAGGAGATCGAGGGGGCGGGGGCTGTTCAGGTAAAGCTCACCCTCCCCTCAAGGCTCGAGTTCGGGGACCTCACGACCAATATATGTTTCGAGCTCGCGAGGACCACGGGCAGGAAGCCCCAGGAGCTGGCCAGGGAGCTCGCTGGTCTTGTTAACGAGCTTGCCGGGCGCGAGGGGGCCCTTTTAGGTCGTGCCGAGGCCGTGGGAGGCTACGTGAACCTGTGGGCCAAGAGGCCCGCGTTCTTCAGGCTGGCCATAGAATCCGCCATCCGCCTCGATGGGGAATACGGCCGCCTGAGGGCAGAGAGGACGGAGAAAATCATAGTCGAGCACACGAGCGCGAACCCCATCCACCCGATGCACGTCGGGCACGGGAGGAACGCGGTTTTAGGTGATTCCCTCGCCAAGCTGCTGAGGGCGAGAGGGCACGAGGTCGAGACACGCTTCTACATAGATGACGTGGGGAGGCAGGTGGCCATCCTGGCCTACGGCTACGATAAGCTCGGGAGGCCGGAGCCCAAGGGGAAGCCGGACCACTTCCTCGGCCTCATCTACGCCATGACGAACTGCGCCCTCGAGATAAGGAGGCTTAAGGCAGAACTCGATAGGGCCCTGAGGGCCGGGAGGGAGGAGGAAGCCAGGGGGATAAAGGCCAGGCTTGATGAATGGGCTTTCTCGGCTTTCGAGCTCAAGAGCAAGGAGCCAGAGCTCTTCGATCGTCTTTTCTCGGCCGTGGAATCAGATGAGGACCCAGAGGCATCTGTATCGGAGATAATGAGGGCTTACGAGGCTGGCGAGGAGTGGGCGGTCGAGCTCGTGAGAGGCCTGTGCCGGAAATGCCTCGAGGGCTTCAGGGAGACGCTCTCGAGGCTCGGCATAGAGTTCGACCGCTGGGATTGGGAGAGCGACCTGATATGGTCCGGCAGGGT
>CAYNQQ010000148.1:0-2389 GCA_964399385.1 uncultured Candidatus Bathyarchaeia archaeon
CCCGGCTGGTCCATATGGACGGATTACGGGGATTCCATGGCCCAGAGGGACCTCGGCTGGATACAGATATACTGCTCCGATAACCAGGAGGTCTTCGATAGCATCATCCAGGCCTACAGGCTGGCCGAGGACCACAGGGTCATGCTGCCCTGCATGGTGGACCTCGAGGCCTTCATACTCAGCCACACCTACATGCCCGTGAAGGTGCCGCCCCAGGATGAGATAGACGAGTGGCTCCCTCCCTACGAGCCAGCCTGGAAGCTCGACCTCGAGGAACCGATAACACACGGGAACCTCGTCTTCCCTGCCCACTACATGGAGTTCCGCTATTTGATGCAGGAGGCCATGGAGAGGGCCAGGGAGCTCCTGCCCAAGATAGGGGAGGACTACAGGCGCAGGTTCGGCCTCACGGGCCTGGACTTCCTCGAGACCTACAGGTGCGAGGACGCGGAGCTGCTCATCCTGACCATGGGGACCATGGGCGTAGAGGCCAGGATAACGGTCGATAGGCTGAGGGAGCGCGGCATAAGGGCCGGCGTGGCCAGGCTGAGGGTCTTCAGGCCCTTCCCCGTCGAGCAGGTAAGGGAGCTGGCCAAGGGAGCGGAAATGATGGTCATAATCGACAGGCACATCTCCTACGGGGCCGAGGGGGCCCTCGCCGTGGAGACCAAATGGGCCTTATGCGGGCTCGATGAGAGGCCCATGATAACGAGCTTCATAGCCGGCATAGGTGGGCGCGACGTGACCTACAGGGACTTGGAGAAGATGGCCCTTAAGGCGTACGAGTGGATGAGGGCCGGCAGGCCCAGGGAGGGCGTTTGGTACGGGGTGAAGGGCCTTGAGGTCGGTTAGAATGGCCCCCGAGGTCCCGAGGGAAGAGCTCCTCCTGCCCGGGCATGCTGCCTGTGCTGGCTGTGCCGCCTCCCTGGCCCTCAGGCTCACCCTGAAGGCCCTGGGCCGCAGGACCATAATGGTCGTGCCGGCCTGTTGTACAAGCATTATCCAGGGCCCCTTCCCGAGAACGGCCGTTGCCGTCCCGCTCATGAACATAATGTTCGAGGCCGCTGCCGCCTGCGCCTCCGGCATAGCGGCTGGCCTCGAGGTCAAGGGGCTCAAGGACATCACGGTCCTCGCCTGGGCCGGGGATGGGGGCACCTACGACATAGGCATCCAGGCCCTATCAGGGGCAGCGGAGAGAGGAGATAACATCCTATACATATGCTACAATAACGAGGCTTACATGAACACGGGCATCCAGCGTAGCGGGGCCACTCCCTACGGGGCCAGGACAACCACCACGCCCATCTTAGGCAAGAGGGAGCACAAGAAGAACATGCCCATGATAATGGCCGCTCACGGCATACCCTACGTGGCGACGGCCACGCCCGCCTACCCCCACGACCTCATGAGGAAGGTGAGGAAGGCCTTGGAGTTCAGAGGGACCAAGTACATCGAGGTGCTCTGCCCCTGCCCCCCCGGGTGGCGCTTCCCCTCCGAGAAGACGATGGAGATAGGACGCCTGGCCGTCAAGACCTGTACCTTCCCCCTCTGGGAGTGCTACTGGGAGGGGGGCCGTAGGGTCTTCAGGCTCACGGGCCCGAGCAAGCTGATAGCGGAGGTCCCGGAGCTCAAGCTGCCCATAGAGCCCTACCTTGCCCTCCAGGGCAGGTTCGCGGGCATGACGGAGGAGGACATCAGGGCCCTGCAGGAATGGGTTGATGCGAGCTGGCGAGCGCTGGTGGAAATGGCCCGCGGGTTCGATGGCGGCTGACCAGCCGCAAAGTATAAAAAGAGCGGGCCGGGCTGAGGGGCGAGGAGCGAGGGGACAAACATGGCCGAGAGCGTGGTGTTGGTCGGGAGGAAGCCGGTGATGAACTACGTCGTCGCCGCCTTGACGTTCTTTAACGCCGGCGCGAAAGAAATAACCATCAAGGCTCGTGGCCGGGCCATAAGCAGGGCCGTCGATACCGTCGAGCTCATGAGGAGGGCCTTCGTAAAAGACCTCCAGATCAAGGACATACGCATAGGAACCGAGCAGCTCGAGCGACCCGAGGGCCAGAAGGTAAACGTAAGCACGATAGAGATAGTCGTGGCAAGGCCGGAGTGAGCACGGGCCCCGAGGACGAGGACGGCCTGAAACGCTTTTTGGGATATCCCGTTCTAATGCCAAAGCCTTTTAACCCGGCTAATAAGGGGCTCTGGTGCCCAGGTTGGGAAAGCAGTACCCTAAGATAGTGGTGAGGCCGCCGGGCCCGAGGGCCAGGGAGTTCCTCGAGCGGGATGCCTCCGTCATATCGCCCTCCTACGTCAGGTTCTACCCTCTGGTGGTGGAATCGGCTAGGGGCTGTATAATAAGGGATGTGGATGGGAACGAGTACATAGATTTCAA
>CAYNQQ010000149.1:0-2388 GCA_964399385.1 uncultured Candidatus Bathyarchaeia archaeon
CCTCGTGACCGTCACGACGGCCGGCAGGGGCATGGAGAGCTCCTCATAGCGGTCCTCGAGGGCCCTCTCGACCAAGACCTCTTTCTCGCCCACCTCGAGCCTCCGGACGCATGTGGCGCAGGGGACCCCGAGGAGCTCCGCCAGCTTGGGCCCTACCTGGCCCGAGAAGCTATCGAGGGATACCTCACCGCATATCACGAGGTCCGCCCCTCCCGCCGCCTCTATGACCCTGGCCAGGACGGTGGCCGTCCCGAGCGTGTCGAGGTCCCTGAAGGCATCATCGCAGGCCAGGTAGGCCTCATCCACCCCCATGGCGAGGGCCTCCCTGAGGGCCATCTTGGCCCCCTCCGGGCCCACGGTTATGGCGAAGGTCCTCCAGCCGAGCTTCTCCTTTATCTTCACGGCCTCCTCCACGGCGTTCTTATCCAGGTCGTTGGTCCTCATGGGGACGCCCTCGGTGACGAGCCTGCCCTGGCTATCGGCCTTCACCTGCTCCACGTCCGGTATGTACTTCACGCATACTGCTACGCTCGGCACCTCAGACCCCGGCTGACATCGGGGCCCGGATAAAAAGGATTACGGTTAAATCGGCCCCATGCCCTACCTCCGGCCGATGCCGGTTGAGCCCTCCATACTGTTCGCATCGGTGGCCTCCCGCCTCCACATCGAGAAGGCCAGGGAGAACTCCCTGAAGGCCTACACCGTGTTGGAGGGCCTCGGGGCGGAGGTCCTGGGCTCGCCAGAGCCCCTGCTGACGGCCGAGGACCTCCTAAAGGCCCTATCCCAGGAGGCGGACCTCAAGGTCATCTTCGTCGCGAGCGGGGGGACGTCAAGGCTCTTGT
Source organism: uncultured Candidatus Bathyarchaeia archaeon (assembly GCA_964399385.1). Lineage (GTDB taxonomy): Archaea > Thermoproteota > Bathyarchaeia > EX4484-135 > EX4484-135 > EX4484-135. The sequence continues at coordinate 843 of CAYNQQ010000149.1, forward strand.
CCAGGGCCCTCCCGGGCCAGAGGGCCCTATTGTGGGCCCACCCGCACGATAACAGCCTCCCCTCGGCCCTAAGCGCGAGGGAAAAACTACGCTCCGCTGGGGCCTGGGAGGCCGAGATAGCCTTCTCGAGCCCCGACGAGGTCCCCAAGAAGATAGCAGCCGAGCTAAAGGCCGTGAGGGTCCTTAAGGGCCTGCCGGGCTCGAGGGTCTTGGCCTTCTGCCCAGAGGAGAAAGCCGCCGAGATTAGGACCGTCCTATCCGGCCTGCTCGGCCCCGGCATCGAGGTGGAGAGGGAGGACATCTCGGGCCTGCTGGAGGCCCTCGAGCGGTCGAGGGGCCTATCGGTAAGCGATGCCCTATCCGTAATGAAGGGCCTCGAGCCCGAGACCCCCGACCCGGAGCTCTCCCTGGGCTTCGCCAGAGCCGTCCAGATGGCCCTGCTGATAGAAGAGAGGTTCGTAAGGGACAGGGGAAGGGACATCATAACCTTCGATTGCTTCGGCCTGCTGGACGAGCTCGGCATGACGCCCTGCGTGGCCGTTGGGCTGCTCCTCGAGCACGGCATAACAGCCGTGTGCGAGGCCGACCCGGCCTGCATATTGCTCATGGCCCTCTGCCACCGCCTCTCGGGCGAGCCTCCCTGGATGGCCAACCTCGCGGGCTACGACGAGGGCACGAGGACCATCCTGCTCACCCACTGCACGGCCTGCCCGGCTCTATCCTCGGCCTGGCCCTACAGGGGCCATTTCACCCCCCACTTCGAGTCGGGGAGACCCGTGGCCCTCGACATCTGGCTCAGGAGGGGGCCCGTGGTGCTGGCGAGCCTCCAGCCCGGCGTTAGGAAGATGGTGCTCGCCAGGGGCTTCGTCAGGGACTCGGGGATGGGGGAGGAGGGCATGTGCAGGACCCAGGCCCTCGTGGAGCTCCACGGGGACATACGTGCCTTCCTGGCCGAGACGGGGAACCACCACGTCATGACCTACTCCGATATCTACGATGAGCTGGCGAGGGCCGGCCGGAGGCTCGGGTTGGACGTGGTGGCCCTTTAGCCCCCGGGCCCCACGGGCCCCCGCGGCCGGTGGAACGGCATGGTAAAAGTTTATTATCAAGGAGCCCAAGCCCCATGAGGCCGGAGGGATAGGGGATGGCATATCTGGCCGGTACCCCGGTACTGATACTCAAGGAAGGCTCGACGAGGCGCAGGGGCCGTGAGGCCCAGAGGAACAACATCATGGCCGCCAGGATAATAGCCGAGATACTCAGGTCGACCCTCGGGCCGAGGGGCATGGACAAGATGCTCATAGACAGCCTCGGCGATATAACCATAACCAACGATGGCGCAACCATCCTGGACGAGATAGAGGTCGAGCACCCGGCCGCCAAGATGATGGTGGAGGTGGCCAAGGCCCAGGACGACGAGGTGGGCGATGGCACCACCACGGCCGTGGTCCTGGCCGGCGAGCTCCTCAAGGAGGCCGAGGAGCTCCTCCTCCAGAACATACACCCGACCATAATAGTGAGCGGCTTCAGGAAGGCTGCCCAGAAG
>CAYNQQ010000150.1:0-2353 GCA_964399385.1 uncultured Candidatus Bathyarchaeia archaeon
TAATAAAAGAGGTCTTCATGCCCGGGGAACCCGAGTATCACTACAACGCCATACCCCTGGGCATGATAGAGCGCGTCCTCCTCGCGGCAAAAGGCTGGTGGAAGAAGAAGGAGGTGAAGAAGGCCATGAGGATGCTGGATGAGGCCAGAGGCCTCGCCTACGCCATCCTAAGGACGGCCGGCAGGCCGGTTAAGAAGCAGAAGAAGGCCGTGGCCGAGGAAGCAGATGTTGTGGTCGTGAGGCTGGCCGATTGGGAGCTGGACGAGCTCCTCTCCCTCAGGGACTTCTGGCTCGTGGGGAGGAAAACGGGCCGTGGTAGCTGAGCTCCTCAGGAGGGCCTGGAGGAGCTTCATATCCTTCCTGGAGAGGAGCCTGGCGAGGCCCTACACCCCGGCCCTCACCATGGGGGAGCTCCCGCCGGGCCAGGTCAGGCACAAGAAGCCGGAAGTGGCCTATGCCCCGCCCTCGAGGAGGCTCGTCTACGCCACGGCCCTATGCCTGATGGCCCTCGCGGCCCTCTCAGCGGCCCTGCTGGTCTGCGTGGTCCTGACGGGCGAGGCCCCAGGCGAGCTCACGACCTCCATAGTGGCGCTCGCAAGCACCCTCGCAGGCATCTACCTCGGGAGGAAGGGCGATGTCGGCCCAAGAAGGGCGTGTTGAGGTCATCCAGGCGGCTTCCGCGGAGGCCGTGGAGCCCCTGGACGGGAGATGGGTCTTCAGGGTGGCCTACCTCGAGTTCCCATCCTCCTGGCCCTTCGAGAAGAGGCCGAGATGGTGCCCCAAGAAGAAGCGCATGGTCTTTGATATAAGGTTCAGGGCCCTTCCAGACCTCACGGATAGGGTCGTGGCCGTCGCGGAAGCCTTCGGCATAGGCGTGGATGAGGAGCGGGAGTTCCCGATATACGAGGAATTCGAGGTGGAGATAGGGCCCGAGGACGTGGTCTATATAACCGGCCCATCGGGCTCCGGGAAGAGCGTCCTGCTGAAGGCCCTCAAAGCCGAGCTATCGAGGTTCTGGCCCACGGCCGATATGGACGAGGTCAGGGTGGAGCAGGATAGGCCCATAATAGAGTGCCTGGGCAGGGACCTCGATGAGGCCATAAGGCTCCTGAGCTCGGCAGGCCTCGGGGATGCCTTCGTATGGCTGAGGAGCTACCGGGAGCTCAGCGATGGGCAGAAGCACAGGTATAAGCTGGCCAAGCTCCTCGAGACGGAAGCCCAGATATGGGTTGCCGATGAGTTCTGCTCCAGCCTCGACCGAGATACGGCCAGGATAGTGGCCTTCAGTATCCAGAAGACGGCGAGGAGGCTAAGGAAGGGGTTGCTCGTGGCCACGGCCCACGAGGATCTCTTCGAGGACCTCGGGCCGAGCGTCTTCATAAGGAAGGGGCTGGGGCCGGATGTAGAGGTCCGCTATTTCCCAAACGAGCCAGTCCGGGAGTGCTCCCTGCTCAAGGAGGTCGAGTTTCACTTCCTCCCTCCCTCGCGGGATGAGCTGGCCAGGTCCATGAGGCGCGAGGCCTTGAGGCTCCTTGAGAAATGGCATTACCGGGGCAGGAGGCCGCCCTACAAGCACGTGGTCGTGGCGGCCCGAGGGGGCCGGGTCATAGGGGCAGCCCTCCTCAGCTGGCCCTACCTGCACTGCTGGGGGAGGAAGCACCTCTTCCAGCGGGGCCTGACGGGCCCGGAGATGAACAGGTGGGCCTGGTGCATCACGAGGATAGTGGTCCACCCCCTCTACAGGGGCATAGGGCTCGGCAAGAAGCTCCTGAAGGAGGCCCTTAGGGCCTCGGGGAAGCCCTACGTGGAGCTGGTGGCCGTCATGGCCCGCTACAACCCCTTCGCGGAGAGGGCCGGGATGGTAAAGATATGCGAGAAGGAGCCTGAGCCCAGGCTCGTCAGAGCCCTCGAGGACATCTCTTCCTTAGGCCTCGACAGGAGGCTCCTGGCCTCGGAGAGGTACGTCTCCTCGAGGCTCGAGGCCCTCGGGCCAGCGGCCGTGAAGGAGGTCAGGAGGATAATAGCTGGGCTCGGCTCCCCGGAGCTCAGGAGGGCCCTAAGGGCCGGGAAGGGCGGGGAGGGCTGGCGCGAGGCCCTCCAGGAGGCCGGGCCCAGGGAGCTCGCGAGGCTGGTGAGCATCATAGCCAACATGGCCTCGAGGAAGGTCTACCTCGTGTGGAGGAACCCGGTCTTCCCGCCGGGCTCCTGCCCCCTCGATGACCTCGTGAGACCGGAATGGCGGGAGAAGCTCTTCGGGGGCGATCGTGATGGGGCTGGCCGAGCTCGTAGATGAGCTCCTGGCCAGGGACCCAGCCTCCCTCGGGCCGGGCGAGTACTACGCTGGTCTCGACCT
>CAYNQQ010000151.1:0-2317 GCA_964399385.1 uncultured Candidatus Bathyarchaeia archaeon
CCGGCTCGTAGCGGCCGAGCAGAACCACCTTCTGGCCCAGCATGCCCGCTAAGAATGGCATGCCCCAGGAGTGCACGTGGAAGAAGGGCACCATTGGCATCAGCACATCCGCGGAGGTGACTTGGACATCGGCCGGGAAGGAGGTAAGCTGAATGGCCACGGAGAGCGTGTGGAGGACTATCTGCCTGTGCGTGAACCAGACGCCCTTAGGCAGGCCCGTGGTGCCCGTCGTGTAGAAGAGGGTCGCCCAGGTGTTCTCGTCGAGGTCCGGGAACTCGTAATCCGGCTTGGCGCTCCTCAGGAGCTCCTCGTATTCGTAGGCTGGCTCGAGCTTCGTGGGGGGCATCTCGCCCTTATCACTGCCTATGATGAAGAACTTCACGGACGGGGGCAGCAGGTCCTTCACTTTCTCGAGCAGGGGGGTGAACTCGTCCCTGACGACGAGGACATCGTCCTCGGCATGCCTTATGGTGTGCAGTATCCACTCAGGGGGAAGACGCAAGTTTATCGTGTGGAGGACGGCACCCATCATGGGGACAGCGAAGAAGAGCTCCATGTAGCGGTGCGTATCGAAATCGAGGACGCCTATCTTCATGCCCGGTTTTACCCCGAGATCCTCAAGGGCCCTCGCCAGCCTCTTCAGCCTGTCGTGGTAGAAGTCGTGCCAGGTATACCTTATGATGTCCCTGTAGACGATCTCCTTCTTCGGGGCCCTCGAGACACCATACTCTATGAGGTGTTTAATCAACAGCGGGTACCGGTAGGCCTCGGGGGCTACCTCGGTCATGATCTTCCCCGGCAGATTTATAGGGGTATATAGGCATATATGCCTTTGGGTAAGAAGGGCATGGACGCCGTGGATTTCCACCTACACCCCCTCCCTATGCTGCCCGACGAGCTGATAATGGACGAGGTGGAGGCCTCCGGCCTCGGGAAATGCGTTCTGCTGGCCATGGACCTCGACCCCAAGGTCCTCGAGGACCCGGAGGTCAGGTACCAGATGTCCTCCGCGCTCTTCGAGGAGGAGGCCTGGGACCTCTATGACCTGGAGTATGCGAAGCTATTGCTCCAGCTCGGGAGGACACCTAACGAGAGGGTTGCCGAGCTCGTCAGGAGGAAACCGGATGTCTTCGTGGGGATAGGCTCGGTGAACCCATCGAAGGGGGAGGGCTACGTGGCCGAGAAGCTCAGGGAGATTAAGGAGCTTGGCCTCTCGGGCGTCAAGATAATCCCCACCCTCCAGTTCGTGAGGCCCGAGGAGCACGCTGGGAAACTCGAGGCCATTTTCGAGTTCTGCTCGAGGGAGAAAAAGCTCGTCGTCCTCCACACGGGCTGCGACCCCGGGCCATGGGAATCCCCATCCCTCTCCTCGAACGCGAGGCCGTCCCTCTACCGGTCCCTCATAGAGAACCACGACGATGTGCCGGTGGTCCTCGCCCACGCTGGCAGCTACAGCATGAGGCAGCCCGGCATCTGGCTCGATGAAGCCCTCGAGCTCTGCGAGCATAACGATAACGTATGGCTCGACCTCGCGGCCGTCTCCTACCTGGCGGTCGAGGAGAAATTCGTCAGGAGGATAAAGAGTTCCGTGGGCTTCGATAGGTTCCTCTTCGGCTCGGACTGGCCCACCGTCTACAGGACCAGCGTCTCGGACGCCCTGGCGAGGATAAGGTCCTCAGGGGCCCTCACGGAGGAGGAGAAGGAAGGCATACTCAGGGAGAACGCGAGGGAGCTCCTAAGGAAGATAGGCTGACGCTTGGCCGGTAGGTTTTTACGTGACCATGCCCGTCCTCGCCCAGGATGGGGTATGACCACCCAGATGGAGATGGCGAAGAAGGGGAAGGCCACGGAGGAGATGCGTGCCGTAGCCGAGCAGGAGGGCGTCCCGCTCGAGAAACTCATCCGGCTCGTGGCATCTGGCCGGGTCGTGATAACGAGGAACGTCAGGAGGGAGCACGTCAGGCCCACGGGCATAGGGGAGGGCCTGAGGGTGAAGGTGAACGCCAACGTCGGGACTTCCTCCGACCTCTGCGACCCGGACCTCGAGGTGGAGAAGGCCCGCATAGCGGTGAGGTATGGTGCCGATACCGTCATGGATCTTAGCACGGCCGGGGACTTGGATGCCATAAGGCGTAGGATAATAGAGGCCGTCGATGTGCCCGTGGGGACGGTCCCAATATACCAGGCGGCCATAGAGGCCGCGGCCAGGAAGGGCTCCATAGTGGATATGGATGAGGACGATATGTTCGGGACCATGGAGAAGCTCGCCCGCGATGGCGTGGACTTCATGACCGTTCACAGCGGCGTGGTGAAGGAG
>CAYNQQ010000152.1:0-2286 GCA_964399385.1 uncultured Candidatus Bathyarchaeia archaeon
GTGGCCTCGAGGGGGACGCACCCCGGCTACCCACACGAGCTGCTGGTGGAATACGCTGAGCTCCTGACCAAGGTGCTCCCGGGCGTGGAGATGGTGAGGTTCTGCAATAGCGGGACGGAGGCCGTGATGTATGCCCTTAGGCTCGCGAGGGCCTACACGGGCCGTAAAAAGGTCGTGAAGATGGAGGGCGGCTGGCACGGCGCCTACGATGGCCTCCACGTGGGCGTGGCCCCTCCCTACAACGTGCCCGAGTCAAAAGGGCTACCCGAGGAAGCCATAGCCAATACCCTCGTCATCCCCTTCAACGACCTCGGGGCCGCGGAGGAGGCCCTTAAGAGGGGGGATGTGGCCGCCATCATAGTAGAGCCCGTGATGGGGGCCGCGGGCTGCATAGGGCCCGAGCCCGGCTACCTCGAGGGCCTGAGGAAGCTCGCGGACGAGCACGATGTCCTGCTGGTGTTCGATGAGGTCATAACGGGCTTCAGGCTCGCGCCGGGCGGGGCCCAGGAGTACTTCGGCGTGAGGGCTGATCTCGTGGTCCTTGGGAAGGCCGTGGGAGGGGGTTTCCCGGGAGCCGGGGCCTTCGCCGGCCCATCGGACATCATGGAGCTCCTCGACCACCTGAAGATACCGGACCCGAGGGAGAGGAGCGCCCACGGAGGGACGTTCACGGGCAATCCCATCACGCTCGCGGCCGGATACGCCCTGGTGAGCCACCTGAGCAGGCGCAGGAACCTCTATGAGCAGTTCAATAGCCTCTGGAACATGGTGAGGGACGCCATATCGGGAGCCTGCGAGGAGTTCGACATACCGTGCCACGCCACGGGCGAGGGGAGCATGATAGGGCTCCACTTCACGACCGAGAGGCCGGTGGACCACAGGACGGCGGTCGAGGCCCGCTGGAGCAACAAGGTCTACGAGCTCCTCCACCTCTTCGCGAGGCTGAGGGGGGTGCTGTACATGACGGAGCAGAACGCCCACTTCTTCCCCTCCATGGCTCACGGGGAGGGCCAGGCCGGGAAGCTCGTAGAGGTGCTGAGGGAATTCATGTCCATGCTGGCCTCCGAGAACACCGTGCGTAGATGGCTTGAGGAACTCAAAACCTAATAAGCCCTGGGAGCCCGCCCGACGAGGTGGGCGAGACGTCCATAGTGTACGGCCCGATAATATCTTGGAGGCTCGGGAGGTCCCTCGGGATAGACCTCATCCTCCCGCCCAAGACCTGCACCTTCGATTGCATTTACTGCCAGCTCGGGAGGACGGTTCATAAAATCAGCAGCCCCAGGGACTTCAGGCCTAAGATCCACGTGGAGGACCTCAGGAGGGAGCTGAGGGAGGTCCTGGCGGGCCTCGACACCAGGTTCTTGGACCACATAACCTTCTCGGGCTGCGGCGAGCCAACCCTTCACCCGGAGCTCGGCGAGATGGTGGGGGCCGTGAGGGAGCTGTGCCCCGGCGTTCCCATAGCCATACTCACCAACGCCTCGCTGTTCTGGGAGGGCGAGGTCCTGGAGGCCGTCAGGGAGGTGGATTTCGTGGTGGCCAAGCTCGATGCAGCCCTCCCGGAGGCCTTCAGGACCATCAACAGGCCGGCCGAGGGCATAGATATCGGCAAGGTCATCGGGGGGCTCGTGGACCTGAGGAGGGAGGTCAGGGGGAAGCTGGCCATACAATCCATGTTCCTCAGGGCCCACGGGAGGCCCATCAACACGGGCCGCGAGGACCTATCCGCCCTGGTGGAGACCATAAGGTCCATAGGGCCCGACCAGCTCCAGGTCAACACGCCCACGAGGCCGCCCTCGGAGCCCTATGTAGAAGCCCTCGGGCCAGAGGAGCTCAGGACCGTATGCGATTACCTGGCCCGGGAGCTCGGGGGCCTCGAGGTGATCTGCTGGCACCCCCCGAGGCCGGGGCCCCTGAGGAGGAGGGTGGCGGAGCTCAGGAAGGCCCTACTGGCCATGCTGGAGCGCAGGCCCTGCAGGTTCCACGAGCTCTGCCTCTCCACGGGCGCCGAGCCCATGATGGTCAGAGCCGAGCTGGACAGGCTCATATCAGATGGCCTCGTGGCCGTGAGGGATTACAAGGGCGAGAGGTTCTACATCAAGCAGGCCGGGGCTGGCGGGGCGTGATCGGCCGGCTCAGACCCCGGAGAGGTATTTAAGCGGTTAGGTATGCCTTTCTAACCCAGGGGGGCCTGGGGGCTTAGGTTTGATCTTCAGTTTCCCCAGACAGCCTGGGGGACCTTATAAGGGCTGCCTAAAAAGCCTTCACCGGAACCCGAGAAAG
>CAYNQQ010000153.1:0-2279 GCA_964399385.1 uncultured Candidatus Bathyarchaeia archaeon
TCCTCAAGCCCGTTGGCGCGGACCACCTCCTTGCAGGCCTCCACGAGCTCCTCCTTGCTGAAAGGTATCTCCATCATGTAGACCTTGGCGGAGAGGAATAGGCGATCTATGTGGTCCTCAAGCCTGAAGATGGCTGGGCCACGATCCGTCTTGTAGCACCTAATGCCCTCGAAGACCCCGCTGCCGTAGTGTATGACGTGGCTGAGTATGTGTATCTTCGCCTCGTGCCACGGCACCAGGCGCCCGTCCATCCAGATATACCTAGCCTCCTCTATCGGCAAGCTTCCCCCACCACGCTCAGTCAGGCGGCCGTATGAAAAACCTTTCCCCGGTGCAGCCGGGCGATGCTAAACCTTAAAATGCTGCCATCCTCTGAGGCCCATGGTGATGGCGGATGGAGGAGAAGTGGCACTCGCTGCCGGTAGAGGAGGTCATGAAACGCCTGAACACGGGCGTCAACGGCCTTACAGATGAGGAGGCCGCGAGGAGGCTTGAGATATACGGCCCTAACGAGCTCAGGGAGGAGAAGAAGAGATCTAGGCTGGCGATATTCTTAGAGCAGTTCAAGAACTACCTAATCCTCATCCTGCTCGGCGCCACGGCCCTATCGCTCGTGCTGGGGGAGATAGTAGATGCCATCACCATCCTGGCCATAGTCTTCGCCTGCGCTCTCATGGGCTTCGTGGAAGAGTATCGGTCCGAGAGGGCTCTGGAGATGCTGAAGAAGATGGCTGCTCCAACGGCCACGGTCGTGAGGAACGGGGAGGAAAAGGAGATACCGGCCAGGGACCTCGTCCCGGGCGACCTGGTCGTGCTCTCCACCGGGGATAAGGTGCCAGCCGACCTCAGGTTGGTAGAGGCCGTGAACCTCAGGACGGATGAGGCCCCGCTCACGGGCGAGTCGACGCCGGTGGACAAGATAACGGACCCCTTGCCCGAGGAGACGCCGGTCCCGGACAGGAGGAACATGGCCTTCAGCGGCACCACCGTCGTCTACGGACGTGGGAAAGGCATCGTGGTGGCCACCGGCATGAACACCGAGTTCGGCAAGATAGCCGCCATGGTCCAGGAGGTGAAGGAGGAAGCCACGCCCTTGGAGAAGAGGATGGCCCATGTAGGGAAGTGGCTGGGCACGCTCTGCCTCGTGGTCTGCCTGGCCGTGGCTGGCTTAGGCATCATCAAGCCCATGCTCCAGGGCGTAAAGATAACGCTCGAACATATCCTCTATATGATTGAGTGGGGCGTCAGCCTGGCCGTCGCCGCCGTCCCAGAGGCCCTGCCCGCCGTGGTGACGGGTGCCCTGGCCATAGGCGTGCACGAGATGGCGAAGAGGAACGCCATAGTCAGGCGCCTCCCGGCTGTTGAAGCACTTGGCTCGACGAACGTGATATGCTCGGATAAAACAGGCACCATGACCAAGGGCGAGATGACGGTCAGGCGCATTTACTACGCTGGCAGGATGATCGATGTCACGGGCGTCGGCTACGAGCCCAAGGGGGAGTTCTTCGTCATGGGCAGCCGGGAGAGGGTAGACCCGCTCGACGATCCCGGCCTGAGCCTCATGCTGAGGGCCGCAGCCCTCTGTAATGACGCTTCCCTGGCCTTCTCGGAGGGCAGGTATGTCATAAGGGGCGACACGACCGAGGGGGCCCTGGTGGTGGTCGCGGAGAAAGCTGGCCTGGACGTGGAGGCCCTTAGGGAGGAGTACCCACGCATAGGGGAGGTGCCGTTCACGTCCGAGAGGAAGAGGATGAGCACCGTCCACAGGACGCCCGAGGGCGAGATACACGTGTACATGAAGGGTGCTCCCGAGATAGTGCTCAAGAGGTGCGATTTCATCTGGGACGAAAGCGGCCCGAGGCCCATGACGGACGAGGACAGGGCCCGCATACTCAAGGTGAACGAGGAAATGGCCTCCCAAGCCCTCAGGAACCTGGCCATAGCCTACAAGGTCCTCAAGGAGCTCCCGGAGAAATACGACGAGGGCCTTGAGGAAGGGGGCTTCACCTTCTTGGGCATAACGGGCATGATAGACCCGCCCAGGGACGAGGTCAGGGAGGCCATAAGCGTCTGCGAGAGTGCTGGCATAAAGACCGTGATGGTGACGGGCGATCACAAGCTCACGGCCGTAGCCATAGCCAAGGAATTAGGCATGGACGTCAAGCGCGTCCTGACGGGGGCCGAGCTGGACAAGATAACAGATGAGGAATTCGAGGAGATGGTGGAGGACGTGACGGTCTACGCCAGGGTATCGCCGGAGCACAAGGTGAAGATACTGA
>CAYNQQ010000154.1:0-2273 GCA_964399385.1 uncultured Candidatus Bathyarchaeia archaeon
CGGCTACACGGGGAAGGCCCTCCTCGTTGACCTCTCGAAAGGGAAGACCTGGGTCGAGGAGCTCGGCAAGGGCCTCCTGAGGCGGTTCGTGGGGGGCAGGGGGCTCGGGGCCTGGTTCCTCTTCAACCACCTGAGGCCGGTCGTGGACCCCCTCGGGCCCGAGAACGAGCTCATATTCGCCGTGGGGCCGGCCACCGGGACCCTGATACCGGGCTCGACGAAGACAGCCTGCGTCTTCAAGTCCCCCCTGACCGGCATCTGGGGCGAGAGCTACTGCAGCGGCTCCCTCGGGCCCGCGATAAAGAGCTCGGGGTTCGACGCCATCGTGATAAGGGGCAGGGCGGGCAGGCCCGTCATGCTCGTGGTGGACGAGGGCAGGGCCGAAATCAGGCCCGCGGAGCACCTCTGGGGCCTCGATGCCTTCGAGACAGAGGACGCGGTTAAGGAGGAGCTCGGACGGGATTTCAAGGTAGCCTGCATAGGCCAGGCGGGCGAGAGGCTGGTCCGCTTCGCATGCATATGCCATTCGAGGGGGAGGCAGTTCGGGAGATGCGGCTGCGGGGCCGTCATGGGCTCTAAGCTCCTCAAGGCCGTGGCCTTCCGCGGCTCCGGAGGGCCTGAGGTAGCGAGACCCGATGAGGTGAGGGAGCTGGCCGAGACCATAAGGGCCAGGGCAAGGGAGGTCCTCAGGGGCCTCGCGGAGTACGGGACGCCGGGCATAATGGCGAGGACGAACGCGACCGAGACCCTGCCCACGAGGAACTGGACGGAGGGGAGCTTCCCGGGCTACCCCAGGATAGGGCCCAAGGCCCTCAAGGAGGAGCTCTTCGTGGCCTCGAGGGCCTGCCCCGGGTGCCCGGTGGGCTGCGGCAAGATATCTGAGGTCAGGGAGGGCCCGTACGCCTGCAGGGTGGAGGGGCCCGAATACGAGACCCTCTTCGCCCTCGGCCCTCTCTGCTACAACGATGACGCGAGATCCATAGCGAAGATGAACGAGCTATGTGATAGGCTCGGCCTCGATACCATATCCACGGGGAATGTCATAGCCTTCGCCATGGAGTGCTACGAGAGGGGTATAATAGGGCCCGAGGACGCGGACGGCCTCGAGCTGAGGTTCGGCAATAAGGAGGCCATGATAGAGCTCATAAGGAGGATAGCCCTGAGGGAGGGCAAGCTCGGGGACCTGCTGGCCGAGGGGGTCGCGAGGGCCTCCAGGGCTCTCGGCAGGGAGGCCGAATCAATAGCCGTCCACGTGAAGGGGCTCGAGCCCCCGGGCTATGACCCGAGGGGCCTGAAGGGCGTGGCCCTCGCCTACGCCGTCTCGGCGAGGGGGGCCTGCCACCTCAGGCACGTCGCCTACAGGCCCAACCTCACGGGCCAGCATCCCTTCAGGCCCGGGGCTGAGGTCGATAGGTTCTCCTATGAAGGCCAGGCCGAGATGGTGGTCGAGCTGGAGGACTTCTACGCCCTCGTGGACAGCCTAATCCTCTGCCGTTTCCTCTGCCTCCCGACCATAGGCCCCGTCCTCTGGGAGGAGCTCAGGGCCATTTACTCGGCTATCACGGGCTTGGAAATAGGGCCCGGGGAGTTCAGGGCCCTCGGGGCCGGGATAAATGACCTGGTCAGGTGGTTCAACGTGAGGGAGGGCGTGGGCAGGCGTGATGATAGGCTGCCCAGGAGGTTCTATGAGCACCCGGTCGCGGGCCAGGTGGTGGACGAGGAGGCCTTCGAGCGCATGCTGGACGAATACTACGCACTAAGGGGCTGGGATGAACAAGGAAGGCCCAAGAAGCCCCCTGTTCAACTCGGCCCCTGATGTGGGGAAATGCCCTCTGACCTCGCCTTCTCTATTATCCACATCCTCAGCAGGACGGCCATCCTTATGCCTTTTTCCTCTGCTACCTCGCTCAGCTTCTCTATGAGCGGCTCCGGGAGATAGACCGAGACCTTCCTCAGCCGTCTTTTAGGCACCTAATCGCCTCGCCCAAGTCTCCTTAAGGGCATTAAAAAACCTTGAGGGCCTATAAGGGTCTATGGGACGACCCAAAACGTTATAAACCCCCCGCACCACTCTGAGGCTACTCAGGAGCGGGTAGAGTGGGTAGTCTACACAGCCTCCCAAAGGCTATACCATGCGCCATCTACGCGCCTGACAGGGAGATATCGCAGGTCGCGGTGGTGGCCGAGAACGTACCGAGGGCTCTGGCCGAGATGGCCTCCAAGATGGTCGAGCACAACGTGAACATCCTGTCCGGCCTCATCACGTCCGGGCC
>CAYNQQ010000155.1:0-2267 GCA_964399385.1 uncultured Candidatus Bathyarchaeia archaeon
GGCTCATCAAGGTCGATTTATCAAAGACCTCCTCGAAGGCCTCGAAGTCCTCGCTGCGCTTGAACTTCATCCTCTGCCTTATCTCGTAGAGGGCCTCCCGCCTCGATATCTTCTCGGCGAGCTTCCGTGGCAATAGGGCTCACCTTATCCGGCCTATATGGTCAGCTTGCCCTCCCGCCTGAGCCACTCGGCCTGGTTCTTCGTGTAGCGCCAGATTATATCGCCCCTCCTCTCGCGCTGGAAGTCCCAGGGCGAGACGAGGACCACATCGCCCGGTCTTATCCAGATGCGCCTCTTCAGCTTCCCCCTTATCCGGCAGAGGCGCTCGTGGCCATCCTGGCATTTCACCAGGGCTCTATCGTAGCCGAGCAATTTGACTACCACGCCGTAGACGTCGCCCGGACCTGGCTCCATCATCTCCTCGAGTTCTTCCTCGCTTATTATCTTCCTCTTGCCCATACCGACACCACCTACCGGCAGGCCTAATTAAGGGTTGCGTGGGAGGTAGAGGCCACACGGGATTTGGCGCCCCGGCCGGGATTTGAACCCGGGTCGTGCGGGCGACAGCCGCACATTCTAACCGGGCTGAACTACCGGGGCGCCTCTCGGGCCCGTTAGGTGGGGAGGGCTCTTATAAGCATTATCAGATGGGCTGGCGCTCAGCCTTATGAGGAGGGCCCGGGAATGCCCTTGGTGGCCCCATGGCGCAGCCGTTCTCGGGCATAGGCTACATACCGTCCGCGGACGAGCTGATCGATATAGCCTTCGGCAGGGCCTCCAGGAGAGCCGCCAGGGTCCCGAAGGGACCTGTCGAGACGAGGGTCAGGGCCAAGGAGAGGGATAGGATAAGGGTGGCCGGGTCGATCCTGGCCGGGAGGCTGAGGGAGATAGTCTCGAGGTTCCCGAATCTCGACCGCGTCCACCCGTTCTACAGGGAGCTCGCGGACGTTCTGGTGGGGGTTGACGAGCTCAGGAGGGCCCTCGGGGCCCTGGCCAAGGCCTCGAGGATAATAGAAGGGCTAAGGAGGGCCTATCTGGCCCAGGTCAGGAGGGCTACCACGGTATCCGAGGCCGGGAGGCTCAGGCGCGAGGCCTACGGGCGCATGGCCTCCGTGGTGAAGAGGATATCGAGGTACCTGGAGTTCCTGAGGGAGGCCGTGCCCAAGCTGGCCAAGCTGCCCTCCATAGACCCGGAGGTGCCCACCATAGTGGTGGCCGGGTACACGAACGTGGGGAAGAGCTCCCTTGTGAAAGCCGTCTCGAGCGCCAAACCCGAGGTAGCCAGCTACCCCTTCACGACCAAGAGCATAGTCCTCGGCCACAGGGATACGCCGCGGGGCCGCGTCCAGATAATAGATACCCCGGGCCTCCTCGACAGGCCCCTCAGCGAGAGGAACAAGATAGAGCTCCAGGCCATACTGGCCCTCAAGCATCTCGCCGACGTGATAATATTCCTCCTGGACCCGACCATGACGTGCGGCTTCCCCCTCGAGAGCCAGCTCAGGCTCCTCAGGGAGGTCAGGGATAGCTTCCCGGATATACCCATGATAATAGCCGTGAACAAGGCGGATATAGCGACGGAGGAGCAGATAGAGGCGGTCAGGAGGGCCGTCGGGCCCGGGGTTATGGTCGTGAGCGCCCTCAGGGGGGACGGTCTCGACGACCTGATGGAGGAGGCCCTCAAGGCCGTGTTCAAGGGCAGGACGGGCGGGGCGGAGGAGGGCCAGGCCGGGTAGCGTTTTTAAAGACCCCGCCCGAGACGGCTTAGGTGGTCTCTATTGCCAGAGGGAGCGTGAGCAGGGAGGAGTGGTCGAGCCGTTTTGGCGAGTGGTACAGGCGCATGTTGACGGAAGCCGACATCATGGATTACCGCTACCCCGTCAAGGGCTGTGGCGTCTGGAGGCCCTACGGCTTCAAGCTCAGGAAGCTCATCTTGGACGTAATAAGGGAGCTCCTCGACAGCACCGGCCATCAAGAGGTGCTCTTCCCCACCCTGATACCCGAGGACATGCTGGCCAAGGAGGCCGAGCACGTAAGGGGCTTCGAGGAGGAGTGCTTCTGGGTCACGCACGGCGGCCTGAGGCCCTTGGGCGTGAAGCTGGCCCTGAGGCCCACGAGCGAGACGGCCTTCGGCCCCATGTTCAAGCTCTGGATACGCTCCCACGCCGACCTCCCCATGAAGCTCTACCAGATAGTCAACATATTCAGGTACGAGACGAAGGCCACCCGGCCGCTCATAAGGATGCGTGAGGTCCTGACGTTCAAGG
>CAYNQQ010000156.1:0-2264 GCA_964399385.1 uncultured Candidatus Bathyarchaeia archaeon
CGGCTTAAAGGAGCTTGAGCCAGGTGCCCACCCCTTTCTCCAGGGCGAGCTCGTAGATCCTCTTGCCCACCACGACATCGTGGATGGCGAGCCCATAATTCATGTCCATGATCTTCTCCTCGTAGCTCTCCCTCCCGGGCTTCTTGCCGGCTACTATCTCGCCGAGCTCCGCGTAGGGCTCGGGCAGGGGCCTCCCCGTCTCCCTCGCGTGGTACTCCGTCTGCTCCCTATCATCGACCACGAACTTGTCGAAGTAAAATATGGCCTCGTCCTTCCAGGCATAATTCAGCTCAAGGGGGAGCGCCAGGACCCCCTCGCCTATCCAATCCTTCTCCACGAAGGGCTCCACGCCGACGGGCACGGCCGTCACCACAACATCCGAGCCCCTGACGGCCTCCTCGGCCGAGCCCACGGGCCTTATGTCGAGGCCCGTTTTGGCCCCCATCTCCCTCGCGTAGCCCTCGGCGGCCCCGCGGTCTATATCGTAGACTCTGACCTCCTCCAGGCTCAGGACCTCCATCAGGCCCAGGAGCTGCGTCCTCGCCTGGGCCCCGGCCCCCACTATGCCCAAGACCCTGGAGTCCCTCCTGGCCAGGTACTTGGCCGCCACAGCCGATACGGCCCCGGTCCTCATGTCCGTGAGCCACTTACAGCCCATGACGCAGACCGGGACGCCTGTCTCAGGGTCGTTAAGGACGAAGATGCCAGAGATGTAGGGCAGCCCCCTCGATCTGGCCGCCGAGGAGCCCGTCACCCACTTCATGCCGGCTGCCCCGAGCCCCGGGACGAAGGCCGGCATGGCGTGGACGAAGACCCCCTCGGCCGGGTGGATGCCGGGCTTGGGGGGCATCTCGACCCTCTTCTCCCCGTGCTCCCTCAGCCCCCTCTCCACCAGCTCGATGACGTCCCCCATGGTGAGGCCGAGGCTCGCCACATCCCCCTCGCTGAGGTAGAGGACGCGTATCTCGCTCCTCATGCCCGGCCCGAGGAGGCCCGGGATGCCTATTAAGGTTTCCAGCTCCCGCAAGGGTTATATGAGGCCCTGGCAGCCCCACACCCGAGCCCCGGTAGCTCAGCCCGGAAGAGCGGCGGCCTCGTAAGCCGTTGGTCGGGGGTTCAAATCCCCCCCGGGGCTCCACCTCTGGCCAACACCACCAATGAGCACGGCATCGCTTACCACGTTCGGCGTATTCTGACCGCCCCGACGGGCATCTACACGATCTACGCCACGGCCTACATCGATGTGACGGCCGTCTGGAGCTTCGAGTACCCGGTGGGTATCGTGGAGTTCACGGCCGAGTACGTGCCCGGCGACCACCTGTGGTCAGCATAACGGTCCATAACTACGGAGATGAAGAGGTCACGGTGACCCTGAGCCTGGTACTCCCGCCCGCGGCCCCGAGCGGCGATTACCTCTGCCAGGGCATGATACTGACCGCTCTGCCCAGCGAGGACGGCTACTGCTTAGAGTACGCAGAAACCATAGTAACCAAGCCTTGAGGGGCTCCCTGATCCCACCCTATATTTTTCGTTTTTCTAAAAACGGGCGGCCAGGGTCATGCCGCTCAGCCGGGTCTCCCCCTATAGAAAGGGTGGGTTGGTGGTCCGGCCGGGATTTGAACCCGGGACCTGCGGCTCGAGAGGCCGCCATGCTTCCGGGCTACACCACCGGACCTCGTGGCTGAGCTGGGGGAGGGGCATATAACTGTTGCGTTTTGGGAGGCGAGGCCATAAACGGGCTTGGCGCCAGCCCCTATGTGGACCGGGTGGATCGGGCCTTTAGAACTCGGGGGTGCCCCCGCCCTCCTCCCCGCCTTCCTTCTCCTCTTCCTCCTCCTTCATCTTCCCGGCGGCTATGACATCGTCTATGCGCAGTATCATGCAGGCTACCTCGGCGGCGGCCTTTATGGCCTGCTCCTTCACCCTGACCGGGTCCAAGACGCCGAGCTCGAACATGTCCTTCACGGCCTTCTTCGGGTCCGTCTCGAAGACATCCACGCCCCAGCTCTCCTTGCCGGGCTCGGCGTGGGCGTGCCTAAGGGCCACCATGACGTCCACGGGGTCGAGACCCGCGTTCTCGGCCAGGGTCTTGGGTATTATCTCGAGGGCGTTCGCGAAGGCCTCAACGGCCATCTGGGCACGCCCTCCGAGCTCGGTGGCGAACTTCCTCAGCCTCTTGGCCAGCTCCGCCTCAGCGGCGCCACCGCCGCCGACCACCTTCGGGCACTCCACTATATCCGAGAGGACGCAGAGGGCATCGTGTA
>CAYNQQ010000157.1:0-2261 GCA_964399385.1 uncultured Candidatus Bathyarchaeia archaeon
TCTTGGCGAAGAGCCTCAGGGCGAGCGGGACGGGCCCCATCAGCATGACCACTCCCGGGTCCGTCCCTTCATGTTCTAAATCGGATAGCTTTTCCACGAATTCCACGGCCTTTAGAAAGGCTTCCTCGGCCATTCCCTCGTCCTCGACCTCGAACCTAAGGCATATCGCACCGTTTCCCCTTGTCTTCCAGGGGGCGTTCGGGTTCAGCCTCACCAGATTGGGGTAATCCACGAACCTGACCCCGAGCTTCGCCAGCTCCTCCGCCAGCACCGCCGCCACGTAGGTCGTGCAGCCTTTCCTGGGCGAGTCCGTATCGTCTATGCCTATGTGAGCCAGCACGAACCTGGCCCCTCACTCCTCCTCTATGACGCTGAGCGTCTGGGTCTGGGTTATGTGCTCCATGCGCCTTATCTTCCATATCACGAGCCTGTTGAGTTCCGTCCTGTCGGGCACGTTCAGCTTCACTATTATGTCCCAGGGCCCGAATATCAGGTACGCCTCCTCCACGCCCTCGAGCTTCCTCAGGGCCTCGAGGACCTTCTTCTCGGCTCCTATGTCCGTCCTTATCAGCACGTATGCTATGGGCAACTCCTGACCCTCGGCACGGGGGGCAGCCGGTAAATAAAAGCCTCATGGCTCCCGGGGTTATCCTAAAAAGCCCTCGGTCATCATGGTACCGGCATGGAGGGGCCGGTGAGGCTCTACATCTACCACATGCGCCAGGACGACGCGAGGAAGTGCACGGCCATGAAGCTCAGGAGGCACGGCCTGGCCCACGTATTCTTCTCGGCCAGGGAGGCCCCGAGGGGGGTCCTCATCCTCGACCCCATGGCCCCCAAGGCCCTGTCGAGGGCCGACAGGCCCGTAATGCTCTCGAGAGGCCTCCTAGCGGTCGATTGCAGCTGGGCCATGATAGAGACCTTCCCGAGGGGCCTGAGGGGGCCGAGGAGGTGCCTCCCCTACCTCGTGGCCGCCAACCCGGTCAACTACGGCATCCCGACCAAGCTCAGCACGGCCGAGGCCCTCGCGGCAGCCCTCTACATAGCTGGCTTTAAGGAGCAGGCCCGCCGCGTCCTCTCGGTCTTCAAGTGGGGCCCCGTCTTCTTAGAGCTGAACAGGGAGCTCTTGGAAGCCTACTCCGGGGCCGAGGATAGCCAGGGCGTCTTAAGGGTCCAGGAGGAAATACTCAAGCAGCTCGGGCACCGGGAATAAAAAGCCCGTCTAACGGGCCTGCCTTATGGGTATCTTCTTCTCGTGCTTGCTCAGGAGGACGACGCGGGAGGGCATGCTCTCGTCCAGGACGTTGTAGCCGAGTTCCTCGGCCAGCCTGAGGGCGAAGGCCCTCACCTCCTCGTGCCTGGGCATGTTCTCCTTCGTCAGGCCCCTGTAGCGCGAGAAACCTATGTGCATGTAGGCCTTCGGCTCCACGAAATCCGGGTCGGCCTTCTCTATGAGCCTGGCGTAGGCCTTCTCGTCGAGCATGTTCCATCCCTTCACGAGCGTTATGCGTATGACCTTGCGGCAGCTGAGGCTGGGCAGGAGCTCGAGGGTCTCCATGAGCTTCCCCCATAGGCCCGGCAGCTGGGGCCTGCAGAGGGCCTTGTACACCTGCTCGTTCGGGGCCACGAGGCTCACGTAGAGCTGGGTGGGCTCCTCCTCGAGGCTGGCGAGGCGCTCCGGGACCGTGCCGTTCGTGACGAGGAAGGTCGTGAAGCCGCGCCTGTGGTACTCGGCTATCAGGGCCCCGAGCTCTGGGTAGAGGGTCGGCTCGCCCGCCAGGCTTATGGCGGCGTGCCTCGGCTCCATGGCTTCCTCTAACTTCCTGAGGTCCGTCTTCGGGTTCCCCTTGTAACCGCTGAGTATCTGCCTCTGGGCCCTTATGGAGCCCTCCACTATGAGCTCCGGCTCATCCCACTCGGGCATCTCGGTCTCGACCCACTCGAGACCTATATCGCCCGTCTGGGCCCGCCAGCAGAAGAGGCACCTCTGGGTGCAGTAGAAGAGGGCGGGCGTCATCTGTATGCACCTGTGCGTTGCTATGCCGTAGAACTTCTGCTTGTAGCAGAAGCGGCCGGAGGTAAGGCTGGCGTAGAGCCAGTGGCACCTCTTCACGGCCGAGTGGCGCCCTACCATGTGGTAGCCATGCTTCCTCAGGAGCCTTACGAGCTCCTCCGGGACGCCCGGCATCAGCTCCTGGGCCTGGCGGGCCCCCAAGCCCGAGCCCCCTCAGAACCTTATGGATTCCTCCTTAGAGCCGTCC
>CAYNQQ010000158.1:0-2251 GCA_964399385.1 uncultured Candidatus Bathyarchaeia archaeon
ATCGCGAGCCCAACGGATGGCGTATCGTATCTTCTCCATCAAGCGAGCTGGCGGTTGCTGTCCCTTCTTGAGCAGCCCGTAGGCCCTAAGGCAGGAGATCACGTATTCTTCCTCTGATCCCTCAGGAGCCACCGAGGCCAAGTAGGCGAGGAGGTTGTAGGGCACGTAAACGCCTAGTGGACGTTTCGGTGGCCTCAGGTGCCACACGTACTCGTAGAGGCCCCTCAGCTTCGCCCTCTCGAACTCATCGCTTACCTCCACCAGGCCGAAGTACACTTGTTCGAGCCTATCGAGTTCGTCCGTATACCTCGGCACGTCGGTTATATCGATCCTGCGGGCGCCAACGAACCTCTTCAGCATGAGGAGCAGGAGGCTCTGTGGAGGACCGTATTTGAGCCAGAGCTGTGGGGTGAGTATGTTGCCCACGGATTTAGACATCTTGCGACCTGATTTATCCAGGAAGAGCTCATACCTTATGTGGTAGGGTGGTTCGAAGCCCAGGATCTCGCGACATATCCTATCGTTCGAGATGACGGATGCCTCTATGTCCTTGCCGTAAGCCTCAAAGCATATCTTGAGAGCTGCCCATCGAGCAGCGAACTCACCAGCTACCCAAGCGAGCTTGCCATCATCGCTCTTTATGCTCGCCTCACCTTCATTTCCACACCCATCCAACCACCTGCCCTTTATCTCAGCTCCCTCGCACCTGTAGGCCACACGGCCCGTCTTCGGATCGAAGGCGTAGGCCCTGGTGGTGTATATGCGCCCGCACTCCTCGCAGACGGCGAAGTAGGGCAGGGCCTCGAGGTACTTCTCAGAGCCCGTGGTCTCAGCCACTATACGGCCTACCTCGCCCGCCCTGGTCAGTATGGCCCTTATCTGCTCGACCAGCAGGCCCTCTCTGTAGGCCCTGTGGGCCGGTATGAAGCGGTACTCGAGACCGCAGGCATCCATGGCCTCGAGAAGTAGGGCCTCCACGTGCTCCCCGAAGCTCCCGTGGCACTTCCAGGGGTCAGGTATGCGGCATACGGGGTGGCCTATCCACTTGGCCAACTCGCCCGGGAGGCCGGCCGGGACCGACCTGAGGCCGTCCATATCATCCGCGTAAGCTATCATCTCGGCCTCCCGGCCTGATAGGTCCTCGAGGGCGAGCTTGACGGCGTGGGCGCGGACGGCATCGCTGAGGCTGCCGAGGTGGGGTATGCCAGAGGCCCCGAGGCCCATCTCGGTCCTCAGGACGGGGAGCTCACGGCCCAACCTGGCCTCCCGATCCAGCACCTCTTTGGCTACCTTATCCACCCAGGTCCCGCGCCCTATTATCTCCTTCCTAACGTCCATTCCCCTGAGCCGTGGGGCCGAATCTAATTAACGTTTCCGCCCCGGGGAACCACGTTAATTAAGGGCCGGGCGGGCTTCAATACGGGGCTTCCGATTGGTGTCGAGAGCCGGGGATTGGCTTAAGCAGGCCGAGAGGGACCTGGAGCACGCCAAGAAATCCATGGAGCTCGGGTACTACGAATGGGCTTGTTTCGCGGCCCAGCAGGCGGCCGAGAAAGCCGTCAAGGCCCTCTACCAGAAATTGGGCATGGAGGTATGGGGCCACTCCATCTCCAGGATGCTCGAGCAGCTCCCGGCTGAGTACCGAGCTCCGGAGGAGTTGGTCGATAAGGCTAAAGAGTTGGACAGACATTATATACCGACCAGGTATCCTAATTTCCACCCCGAGGGAGCCCCCATGGATTATTATTCACGGGCGGATGCCGAGAGGGCGGTAGGGTATGCGGAGGAGATCGTCAGGTTCTGCAGGGGTAAGGTTCTTCAGGCTTGATTACGCCAGGATCATGGCGGAATTGAGGGAGTACGCTAAGAAAGCCCTGGCGAAAAGGGTCAGGGCCGTCATCCTGATAGGCTCCCTGGCCAGGGGGGATTACACGGCCTTCTCGGATGCCGATCTGCTCATAGTGGTCGACGAGGACCCAAGGAGGCCCCTGGACAGGCTGGTGGACTTCATGGACCCGACCCTGCCCGTGGATTTGGACCTGAGGGTCTATACGATCCGCGAGCTGCTAAGAATGGCCGAGGAGGGCAGACGATTGGCTCGGGAGGTCGTGGAGTACGGAAGACTACTGGCTGGCGATAAGAGCGTGCTCGACGAGATGGCCCGCCTGCTCAAGAGAGGCCGGAAGCGAGCCTGAGGGGGCGGCGGGTCCCAGGGTTCGACGTCCGAGTTCCCCCGCCCCTACCCCCGCCA
>CAYNQQ010000159.1:0-2227 GCA_964399385.1 uncultured Candidatus Bathyarchaeia archaeon
TCATAGATCACATGGATGAAAAAAGGAAAAAATTCTACACTACGCTAAGAATGGTCTATGGACCTTTACTCCTTAACGGACCGTTCACAGTTATAGTGGCAAGACACGGGGAGATGTTCGGTCTTACAGATAGAATTAGACTTAGACCAATTACCGCTGGAGAAGTTGATGAATATTTATTTATTTCATCAGAAGAGGCTGCAATAAGAGCAGTTTCTCCAGAATTAGATAGAGCTTGGACTCCTCCAGGAGGAGAACCAATAATTGGAAGATTGGAGGCTGATGTAGATGAAGTCCTACCTTCTCAATGACTTTATCGTCGAAAGAATAGAAGATAGATGCATAGATTGTGGTGCCTGTATTCAGCAGTGTTCTTTTGGAGTATTTTCAAGAGATAAAGATGGAAAAATAAAAATCCAAGAAGAAAAGTGTGTTGGTTGCTTAAGATGCGTAATATTCTGCCCAACCAAAGCTTTAATAGTAAGACCGAACCCCACAACTTACAGGCCGAATTCTTATTGGACAAGGGAAGTTATACAGGATATTAAAAAGCAAGCTGAAACTGGTGGTGTTATCTTAACAGGATGTGGTAACGATAAACCTTTTAAAGTTTATTTCGATCATATACTTCTAAACGCTTCTCAAGTTACAAATCCATCAATTGATCCATTGAGAGAACCAATGGAACTCAGAGTATTCCTAGGAAGAAAACCAGACCGCCTAGAAATTGAATTTAACGGTGCCGATGACGTGGAAATAAAAACTGAATTGCATCCAAACTTAGTAGCTGAGACTCCAATACTTTTTGCAGGAATGTCATACGGTGCAATTAGCTACAACGCATTTAAAGCCCTTGCAATGGCTGCTGCTGAATTCGGAACATACTTCAACACAGGAGAGGGAGGATTTCCAAAAGAGCTCAGAGAAAAATACGGAAAACATGCAATAGTTCAGTGCGCAAGCGGGAGATTTGGTGTAGATCCAGAATACCTAAATTGTGCCGCAGCAATAGAGATAAAAATAGGTCAAGGTGCTAAGCCAGGTATAGGAGGACATTTACCAGGAGAAAAGGTTACAGAAAAAATTTCAGAAACTAGAATGATTCCTGAGGGTACTGATGCCCTATCCCCTGCTCCTCAGCATGATATATATTCAATAGAAGATCTATCCACATTAATCTACGCATTGAAGGAGGCTACAAACTATGAAAAACCTGTTGCTGTAAAAATCGCTGCTGTACACAACGTAGCAGCTATAGCATCCGGTATGGTTAGAGCTGGAGCAGATATAATAGTAATCGATGGATTTAGAGGTGGAACTGGAGCTTCTCCAAAGATAATAAGAGATCACGTTGGCATTCCAATAGAGTTAGCAATTGCTGCTGTAGATAGAAGGTTAAGACAAGAGGGTATAAGAAATAAGTGCTCGATAATTGCATCTGGAGGTATAAGGTGCAGTGCTGATGTTGTAAAAGCAATTGCTCTCGGTGCTGATGCAGTTTACATTGGTACAGCGGCATTAATTGCAATGGGTTGCACTATGTGCCAAAGATGCCACACAGGAAAGTGTAGCTGGGGTATATGCACACAAGATCCCAATCTCGTAAAGAGATTAAATCCAAAAGAGGCTGCAAAAAGATTGGTAAACTTATTAAGAGGTTGGAGTTTAGAAATTAAAGAAATGCTTGGTGGTATGGGTATCAATGCAATAGAAAGCTTAAGAGGTAATAGAGATCAATTGAGAGGTGTAGGTTTAGAGGAGTGGGAGCTTGAGGTACTAGGTATTAAGGGGGCTGGTGAGTGAGAGAGAAAGGCATAGATTCTTATCTTAACGGTGTTAGGAAACTTGATGCACTAATGGGATATATTAGGTTTAATCAACGCACAGCTGAGATCGATGCATCCGATTTAAAGCATAAGGAGCTCAATGATCTTATGAGATACTGTGCACTTAAAGGTGCTAGAAAAATTGTACTAAAAAATGTATGTGGGCAAAGATACATTGGTACTAGACTATACTTTCCAAATGATATCAAGTTGGAAATAGAAATTTATGGAACTCCAGGAAATGACCTCGGTGCATTTCTAAATGGACATAAAATTATAGTTCATGGTAATGCACAGGATGGAATTGGAAACACTATGAACGATGGAGAAATCATAGTTGAAGGCAGAGGTGGAGATGTCGTAGCAATGGCTATGAGGGGTGGAAGAATATTCATAAAAGA
>CAYNQQ010000160.1:0-2211 GCA_964399385.1 uncultured Candidatus Bathyarchaeia archaeon
ATGTGGTGATAGAGGCCGTGGGCCTCCCCAAGACCTGGGAGAAGGCCTTCGAGCTGGTGAGGAAGGGCGGGACGGTCCTCGAGTTCGGGGGCTGCCCTCCCGGGACGGAGGTGAGGGTGAGCACAGAGCTCCTCCACTACGGCGAGGTGACGGTCATGGGCTCTTTCCACGCCACCCCGAGGGATTTCGAGGTAGCCCTATCCATGATAGCCTCCCGGGCCGTGAACGCGAGGGCGCTCATAACGAGCAGGAGGCGCCTGAGGGACATCCACGAGGTCTTCAGGAGCCTGGTGGAGGAGAAGAAGGATTTAAAGGTGGCCATCATCCCCTGAGCCAAGGGCCCGTGATGTAGCCGGATGGGCTAAGCTGGGCCGTGCTGAGCAGGGCCGGAAGGCTGAGGCCCCTACCCGCTCAGCCCCCTCAGGGCATCCTTCAGCATGTTTATGTGCTCGTAGAGGGCTGCCTCTCCCTCGGGCTTCAATATCACGAGCGTGAGGGGCCTTATCCTCGTCAGCACCTTCTTGGTCCTCACGTAACCGGCCTCCTCCAGCTTCTTGAGATGGCTCCCGAGGTTCCCTGGCGTCAGGCCGAGGGCCTTCTGGAGCTCCGAGAAGTACATCTTGCGTCTTATGGCCAGGAGGAGCATTATGGCGAGCCTCGTGGGGCTCGCTAAGACGGGGTCAGAACGGGCTAACCTCCTGAGGACCTCGGCCACGTCGGCCAAGCACCTTAGCCCTCCGCCCCAGCCAGTATAGCCTCGGCCTTCCTGTAGAACCTTAGGCTGGCCCATAAGTACGACAGCACGACGGCCGCTATGGCTGCCACGAAGGGCGCCCAGCCCGAGGCCAAGGCCGTGGCCAAGACCAAGGGCGAGCTGGCCATGAGGGATAAGGCCACGTAGAGCGTCTCCTTCGCCTTCCCGCCGGGGGATAGGTAAGTTATGAGGTTCCCGAGACCCACGCAGGCCGTGTAGAGCGCCCACACCTGGCCGGGGTGGTCGAAGAGGAAGTAGAAGGAGAGGCCCCAGAGGCTCAGGGAGCCTATCCACCCTATCGTCAGGATTAGGTCTGCCGTGCGCATCTGCTTCCTCAGGCGTTCTCTCTCCTCAGGGGGCTTCCTCGCCAGGGCGAGGGCTTCCGCCCTGCCCCAGTGCCTCCCACTTACCATCAGCGCGGCCATTATGACTATGAACCATACCAGGCCTATTATGATCCCGCAGGGCACCCCGATCAGCTCGGAGATGAAGGTCACGAGGAAGGTGGCTAATGCCCCGCAAGCCGTAGCCAGGCCGAAGGCCATGTAGGTATGGCCCGAGGCTCTCATGTCCAAGTACTTTATGTATTTCTCAACGCGCCCCAGCATCTCGAGGAGCTCCCTCGCCTCCTCACCCAAACCAGGCACCACGGTCCCCGCGGTCTCGTGACCATATTTAGGCTCCCACAGCTCTGCGTGGCAGAGCAGACGGTCTGGCTCATCCCTGATGGTGTAGAAGAGCCTTCTTATCAGCCTCGGCTCTTCAGGCCCAAGCTCTATCTTCATTAGCTCTCCCTCCTTAGGAACTAAGGGCACGAAAAGCGCGTGGAGCTTAGCCCGCGAGTAGCTTCATGATGTAGCCGAGCAGGTTGAACCAGAAGTGGGCCAGGATCGGATGAAGCAGCGAGCCGCTGGCGGTCCTGAGGTGGCCGGCTATTAGGCCCAGTAGGAAGGCGCCGATCAGGATGACCACGAGCGTGGTGAGGCCTGAGGTGCTGAAGGGGAGCGCGTGGACGGCGGAGAAGAGGACGGCCGGCATGTACATCGAGAACCTCTCGTGACCTTTCAGGGCCAGGTAGCCCTGGAGAAGTCCTCTGAAGAAAACCTCCTCGCAAATGGGCGCCACTAAGAGGGAGAGGAGCGCGAGAACCAACGGGTCCTCAGCCAGCCCGGGAGGTCCCTTTCCCCCGGAACTCCCTCCCAGCAGGAGGGCGGCGATGCCAGTGAAGATGGAGGCAGCGGCCAGGGAGAGGAGGGAAGCTCTCACCAGGCCCTGGCGGGCCAGCTTAAAGCCGAAATCGCGCCAGCTGTACCTGAGGAAGGACATCAGAACCAGGGAGGCAGATAGGAAGGCTAACTGGGCAGCGAGGCCGGGGGCCCAGGGAGGGAAGGGCAGGTACCTCCTAACGAGCCAGGAACTCCCGCCCCCGATGGCCAAGACGAGCAGGAAGAGGCCGA
>CAYNQQ010000161.1:0-2208 GCA_964399385.1 uncultured Candidatus Bathyarchaeia archaeon
TGATAGCTCTGGCCGAGGAGGGGAAAGGGCCCGAGGTCGCGAGGGCCATAGAGGAGGCGGGTGGGAAGGCCTTCTTGGCCAGGATATCGCGGGAGGGCTTCAGGATTGAGGGGGCTGGTGGTCGTTAAGCTGGGGGGCTCGGCCATAACCGTCAAGGAGGAGCCCTTCAGGCCTGATGAGGAGGCCATAAGGAGGATAGCGGGCGAGCTGGCCTCCTCGGGCGTGAGGCCCCTGGTGGTGGTCCACGGAGGGGGCAGCTTCGGGCACCCCCTCGCGGAGCGGTACGGCATACACGAGGGCTTCAGGCACGAGGGCCAGCTAAGGGGTCTGGCCGAGACCCACGCGGCCATGGAGGAGCTCAACAGGCTGGTCGTGGAGGCCCTCCTGGCTGAGGGGCTGCCAGCCCTCCAGGTGCCGCCGGTATCGTGCTTCGTGACGAGGAAAGGCAGGATAAGCAGGGCCTTCCTAAAGCCCGTCGAGCTGGCCCTCGGGCTCGGGCTGATTCCCGTGCTCTACGGTGATGTGGTCCTGGACGAGGAGGACGGGTTCAGGATACTCTCCGGCGACCAGATAACCGCCTACCTGGCCCTCGAGCTCGGGGCCGAGAGGGTGGTGCTCGGCCTCTGCGTTGACGGCGTCTTCACCAGGGACCCCTTCAGCGACCCGGGGGCCAGGCTCATAGAGGTCCTGAGGGCCGAGGAGATCCAGGCCGTGGAGACCGGGGGGGCGAGGGCCGTGGACGTGACGGGCGGCATGAGGGCCAAGCTCATGGAGATGGCCCGGGTGGCCGAGGCCGGCATACCCGTCTTCTTCACGAACGCGAAGGCATCAGGCCGCCTGCTGAGGGCTTTAAGGGGAGAAAAAACGAGGGGGACCCTCTTGATTCGCTAGCACGTTGCTACCTCGATCCGAGTATCTCGAGCATCCGCTCATATAGTGTGAGCCAGACACGCCCTTTGGAGGTCGTGAAGTAATAGAGCATGGAGCCCGATTCCCTCACCTCTATGAGCCCTCTCGAGATGAGGAAGTCGAGGTAGCGGCCCAGGACCCTGAAGTTCAGGTTGGCCCGGTAGACCAGCCTGGTCTTCGTGGCGCCACCCAGCGCCTCACGCAGGATGCATGCTATCACCTCGAGCCTGTGCCTCCTCTTCCAAGCACCACGCTCCTTCTGTGCTAACATTTTGCTCGCCAAGAGAGGGGTAACAGAGCTACTTATAAACTTTTCTACATAGTGCTACCGATTTGCTAACAAAAAGGAGGGGTATGGGGGCCTGCCGCTCAGGGCAGCTTCATGGTCTTGTACTGCTCTATGAGCTTGAGGTAGTCTATCTTGCCCACGCTCGTCTTGGGCAGGGAGTCGACGAAGACGAACTTGTCCGGTATCCACCACTTCACTATCCTTCCTTCCTCCACGGCCTTCTCCATGTGCTTGCGCAGGTCCTCCTCGCTCACCTTCCCTCTGTACTCGGGCTTGAGGACGACGAGGGCCACGGGCCTCTCGCCCCACTTGGAGCTCGGGACCGGTATGACGGCTACCTCCGAGACGGCCTCGTGGGTGGAGAGTATGTCCTCGAGCATGAGGGGCGGTATCCACTCGCCACCGCTCTTTATCATGAACTTGTAGCGGCCCGTTATCATCACGTAGCCTTCCTCGTCCCAGACGGCCATATCGCCCGTGTGGAGCCAGCCCCCGCGCCAGAGCTCCTTAGAGCGCTCGGGGTCCTTGTAGTAGCTCTGGGTGAGCCAGGGCGCTCTGACCACGATCTCGCCTATGCTCTTCCCGTCCCTCGGGACATCCTTCATCTCCTCATCCACGACCCTCAGCTTCACGAGCGGGATCGGGAAACCAGTCTTTATGGCCACGTCAAGCTTCTTCTCCTCGGGCCAGTCCACCATGTGGTCCTTCAGGACGGATATGGTAAGGACGGGGCAGGTCTCGGATAGGCCGTAGCCCGCCATGACCTTTATGCCCAGCTCGCGGGCCCTCTGGGCCAGGCCCTTGGGCAGGGCGGCCCCGCCGATCACCACCTTCCACCTGGATAGTGCGTCCCTGTATTCCTCGGCCTTCGGGTGGTAGACCATCATGTGCAGGAGGGTGGGCACCATGTGTGAGAACGTTACGCCCTCCTTACGCATGAGCTCGAAGATGACCTCCGGCTCGTAGCGGCCGAGCAGAACCACCTTCTGGCCCAGCATGCCCGCTAAGAA
>CAYNQQ010000162.1:0-2176 GCA_964399385.1 uncultured Candidatus Bathyarchaeia archaeon
TGGACGAGGACGGCTACTTCTACATAGTTGACCGCAAGAAGGACCTGATAAAGTACAAGGGCTATTCCGTCTACCCGAGGGAGCTTGAGGACGTGCTCTACGAGCACGAGGCCGTCAAGCTTTGTGCCGTCGTGGGCAAACCCGACCCGACGGCGGGCGAGATACCCAAGGCCTTCATAGTGCTTAAGGAGGGCTACGAGCC
Organism: uncultured Candidatus Bathyarchaeia archaeon; assembly: GCA_964399385.1. GTDB lineage: Archaea > Thermoproteota > Bathyarchaeia > EX4484-135 > EX4484-135 > EX4484-135. Next base: position 203 of record CAYNQQ010000162.1, read on the forward strand.
TACTGAGGAGCTTAAGAAGGAGATCATGGAGTTCGTCAACAGCAGGGTGGCGCCGTACAAGCGCATAAGGGAGATCGAGTTCCGCAAGGAGCTCCCGATATCGGCGGCTGGCAAGGTGCTGAGGCGCGTCCTGAGGGAGGAGGAGTACAGGAAGGCGGGCAAGGCCTGAGCCCGGCGGTCCACCCGCCCATTTATTTCCCGAGCCTCCCGGCCTGGATTAGGCAGCCCGCTACCTCTGCCCAGGTCAGCAGGACCAGCAGGGCCAGACCGGCCGTCACCGCCCAGGGCACTATGAGGGCCGCGAGACCAGCGAGCATCATGAGGAAGAGCCTCACGTCCCTGGTCCCCACCAGCCTCCTGGGCTGGGAGCCGGCGAGGGCCCTGAAGATGGCCGAGCAGTAGCTAACGGCCATGGAGCCGGATAGCGACAGGGCGAGCAGCAGCACCACGAGGAGGGACCAGGGGAACTGCCCCGGCCAGCCGGGTGGGCGGCCGTGGTAGAGGGCGTAAACCGATGCCCCCGCCACCACGGAGGTATCCGCCACCCTGTCCAAGATGGCATCAATTATCCCGCCTCCCCTGCTCGTCCGGCCCGTCAGCCTCGCTATCTCGCCATCACAGCCGTCGAGCACGCTGGAGGCCTGGGCCATGAGACCCCCGAGGAGGGGCCAGCCGAGGGCGAAGAAAGCCCCGGCCGAGAGGCCGGCGAGGAAGTTTATGATGCTCATGGCGGTCGGGGAGGGGGCCAGGCCGTGCCTGAGGAGGAACAACGTCAGCCTGATGGATATGTGCCTGTTCAGATGCCTCGATACAGGCCCGTCCCCCGGTTTGACCAGCATCCTGTAGGCTTCCCTGAAGCTCGGGAGTTCCCTCCCCCGGCCTCCTCCCCCATGCCCCATCGCGTTGGCTGTTCCACAAAAGATATTTAAGCCCGGGCTATCCACCCGGCCCGGGTGGATGGGATGGGGCGCCCGTTAGGACTGAGCTTCGAGCTGACGGAGGAGCAGAAGGACATAAAGGAGGCCGTCAGGGAGTTCTGCGAGAAGGAATTCACCCTCGAGCTGGCCCTCGAGCTTGATAGGAAAGAGGAGTTCCCGATGGAACTCTACAGGAAGGCCGCTAAGCTCGGCTTCACCAGCATGAGGTTCCCGGAGGAGTACGGCGGTCAAGGCTACGGCATCCTCGAGGACTGCCTCGTCATAGAGGAGATGTGCCGGGCCGACTCGAGCCTTGGCATAGCCGTGACGGCCGCAACGTTCAGCACCGACCTCATCCTCCACCACGGCACGGAGGAGCAGAAGGAGAAGTACGTGCCCAAGGTCTGCAGTGGCGAGTGGATCTCGTCCGGTTGCTTCACCGAGCCAGCGAGGGGCAGTGACCTCGCCTCGAGGCTGGACACTAAGGCCGTAAGGTACGGTGATACCTGGTACATAAATGGCGTGAAGACCTTCATAACCAACGCCCCCGTGGCCAACTTCTTCGTGGTCCTATGCCAGACCGACCTGAAGGCCCACCCGCCCCACAGGGGCCAGAGCCTCTTCATAGTCGATAGGGATACGCCAGGCGTCGAGGTGACGAAGCTCAAGGACAAGATGGGCATAAGGCCCTCGGTAACGGGCGAGGTGGCCTTCAACGACGTGAAGGTGCCCGCCGATGCCCTCCTGGGCGAGTTGAATAAGGGCTTCTACTACGCCATAAACTTCTTCGACGAGAGCCGAGTTGGAGTGGCCGCCCAGGCCGTGGGGATAGCCCAGGGCGCCTTCGACATAGCCTACAAGTACGCCAAGGAGCGCGAGGCCTTCGGCCAGCCCATAATCCAGTTCGAGGGCATCTCCTTCAAGCTCGTGGATGCCGCCACGCTCATAGAGGCGGCCCGCCTGCTGACCTACAAGGCGGCCTGGTACATAGATCAGGGCAAGCCCGACCCGCTCGTCACGAGCATGGCCAAGACGTTCGCGAGCGAGGTGGCCGTGA
>CAYNQQ010000163.1:0-2175 GCA_964399385.1 uncultured Candidatus Bathyarchaeia archaeon
GCTGATAAAAGAGGCCATGGAGAGGATCAAGGAGCTCATAGGCTCCTGATGCGCCTGTCATAGGCCTGCCCTAGGCACCACAAAAGTGTTCGATGCCCTCACCTCCCTCCCGGTAATGCCGAGGAAGGGGGCTACTCTTCTCATGAGAACTTAGGGGCCGGAGGCGGGCTTCGCCTCCTGTTCTCACGCCATGAAGGGTGGCCCTAATATTGCTGGAGAAATACATGGACGAGCACGGGAGTAGCCGCCCCCGCTCTGAGGAACAGTTCGGGAAGGACGTTAAAATTCTAAGGCGTGAGCGCGTCCAAGAATTCCCTAAATGAGGGGCTCGTCCTTAGCTTATTGAGGTCCAGTTCAGGCACGAACTCCGGCAGGGAGCCTTTGTGATAGTCGGCTTTCGCCCCTCCCGTCTTTCTTAGCCAGTTTTTTAGCGACCCCACCGGATCGTTGCCGATCGGAATCCCCAGGCCGACGCAGATCCACTCCTCTACACAGTATTCAAGCACCACTATCCGGGTCTTCTCCCTACAGTCCGGTGGCACGTGTCGTAGTATCTGGGCACGTGCACCATCCACAGGACCGCCCTCCGCATCTACCACCACGACGACACGATCAAACGGGGGAATACCGATTTTGAGGGCCGCCGAGATCATCCTGCTTAACTCCGGGTTGCACTTCCCGGGTAACTTCCTTATGGCACGCTTAGGCACCGAGACGTGCATCGGTAGAAAGCCTTCCCGCTTCAGCCTTTCCACGAGGTCGAAGAAGAACGGGCGGCCGTATCTATCCTCCACGATGAGGCATATTCTAAACGATGCGTCCATAGAGCCAGCCCTCGCTCAGAGTTACACCGCACTCCGCCAACCTCCGCTTCAGGGCCTCCGGGTCGGGGACGCGCTTCATGATAGTGGCCCCTTCCTCATCGCGCTCCACGAAGATTATGTCCTTTGGGTCCACGCGGTCTATCACGAGCGGGGAGTGTGTGGTCGCTATAACGATGCAGTCCGCAGACATCAGATCGTCTAATATGCGCTCTATGGCCTCTAGGTGGAGCGAGTTCTCAAGCTCGTCTATGGCTAGAATTGATGGCTTGGTCTCTATGGCCGTGAGGATGACTAAGACTTTGTAGAAGCCATCCGAGACCATGGGCGGGTCCAAGGGGAGGTCGCCCTCGTAAACGCGCATATAGATACGGCCATCGGGGGCTAGATCGAAGGTTACCGACACGTCGGGGCCAAAAATGTCCCTTAAAGCCGCCTCTACCCTCTCTGGGAGACGCCCTCTCCTGCCGAGAAAGAACGTGTAAAGGACGTTATAGAGGTTTGAGGCGTCCTCTGAAAGCCTCGTTTCCTTAACTGGCCTATCCATATACTCCCTCAATCGACGTGTTTCTACTGGCCTTAAGATGAGAACTTTGCTTAACAGCCTACGTATGATGTCTCTTACTGCCCATAAGAGGGGCTGTGTTGTAATCCCACCTGCTATATCGGGTCTGGTTACCGCTGGCGAGAGCACCACGGCCTTCCGGCCAGCTTCGAGTGAGATGCCGATGTTGCCGATGTAGGTGGCACTAGCCGGTCCTCCATACATCCTCAAGAAGCTCGCTTGTTCATCTACTTCCAGGGTGTATTCTATGAGGCCTTCTTTGCCTATCTCGGTTAAACGTTTCCATTCAGGCGGCCACATAAGGACGCCTGTGATGATTTCTGGAAGTCTTCTTCGCTCCTTCAGAATATTCTCCCATGCCCCGTCCAGGAAATCCCTATCATGATGCACTCTCAGCAATTTTCCCTCTTTCTCTAACCTCACGACGCCTTTTATTTCGAGGATTTCTTTTAGTAAGCGGAAGGTGCCTCCTATCCCGGTGAACGTGGTCTCGAATATCACGTCGTAGCCCATGACGTTCAACGAGATGCCGATGGTTATGGGCAGTTTCTCGTCTCTGCGCCACACGATTTTATCGTAGCCCCACCATTTAAGGAACGGGCTGACTTGTTCACTCCCTGGCCTCGGGAAGTATACGGCTCTCAGCAGGTCTAAGGCCTCTAAGAAGTTGGTTTTCCCTGCCCGGTTCGGCCCTATCAGTATATTGAAATGGCCCAATCTCACGCGCACGTCCTTTAGGCTCTTAAAGTTCCTTATCCATATCTCCTTGAGTTCTACGTCGCCTAGGGC
>CAYNQQ010000164.1:0-2174 GCA_964399385.1 uncultured Candidatus Bathyarchaeia archaeon
GTCCCAGCCTGACCTGGACGGGGCAGGGATGAAGACCTCGTGACGGGCCGACCCGCGATTTAACTACAAGGCTTAATTGTATCTGAGGCCGATTACCAGCAGAGAGGTGAGGAGAAGCGTGCTGAAGGCCCTTAAGATATACCGGTTCAAGGGCGTGAGGGAATTCGAGCTAAGCGATCTAACAGACATCAACATCTTAATCGGGAGGAACAACGTCGGCAAGTCGTCCGTATTGGAGGCATTATATCTGGCCTCAGCTGCTTTTGAGCTCGAGGACCCCCTAGGCAGAGGGGACAAAATAACCTACCTGCTGAACCGTAGGGGCGAGAGGGGGCTCACGTGGGAGAGAGGGAAGGAGGCGTTGTGGTATGGATACGATGATAGCGAGGCCATACGTATAGAACTCGAACTCGGTAGAGACAGGATAATAGACATCTGGTTACGGGGAGATCACGAGCATCCATCTATATCGCTCGAGCCCGGGTCCACGGAACCCATACTCTTCTGCAGGCACTGCCAGATGTATTACCATCAAGCGAGGTGGGGCCAGGCGGTCCCCTTAGAATCCGTGATGAAAAAGGCCGCGATGGATAAGGTCGTCCTCGAATCGATGGAGTTCTTCAAGGGCATGGCATTCATAGATACCACGCTCCTCAGGAATATCAAGCGCGCCGAGGAAAAGCTATGGACACCCCTGCTCATGGAGAGGCTCGATAAGCTCGTTCTTGAGGTGCTTAAGACCGGGTATAACCTGCCCATAGAGGATCTAACCTATGCTTATTTCGGGGGCATGGTCCAGCTCGTGGCTAAGCTCCCCCTCACATCCATAAGAGTGGACGACCTCGGCGATGGCGCTCGCTATGCCATCGTGATGGTCATGGCCGCCGCCTTGGCTAAAAACACGGCCCTTCTCATAGAGGAACCCGAGAGCCACCAGCATCCCGGCGGCCTGGCCAGAACGCTCGACATGCTCCTTACCTTAGCCGAGAAGAATAGGACGCAGATCTTCATGTCCACCCACAGCATAGAGCTCGTCAGGCTGACAGAGGCCATAGGGCGGGAGAAGGGTCTTGGAGTGGCCACCTTCTTCCTAGAGCGTGATGAAGAAGGCCGTGTCGACGCGAGGCGCGTCAAGCCTAGCGATAGGCAGCTATTGGCCGACATGGGTCTTGATGTTAGGTTTCTCGACATGATATGAGGGGGTGCGGTCTTGCCCTTCCTCCAGCTTAAGCCGGCAGAAGAACTATTCCTCAAGATAGCCAGGGACCTCATGCGGTTGGACGCGCTGGTGCTCTGTGAGGGGGCGAGAGATGCGGAGCTCCTCAAATTGGTCGCCGGGGAGCCGGGCATCAGGTTAGGCATAACGGACTGCGGGGGCATACGTGAGGTTTACGAGATCGGGCGATATGTAGCCGCTCTGGCCAGGTTATCGAGGAGGCTTAGATCGTTGGGCGTGCTCGTTAACGCCGATGAATATAAACCGGTCGAGAGGGCTGACGGGATCGTCCGATCTCTCAGGGAACACGGCATAGAAACAGGAGATCTCGAGCCGATCTCGGAGGATCTCTTCAGGGCCCAGGTGGAGGGCAGGCCCCTGATAATCTGTGTGGCTGGCCGTATGGATTTGCCCGTGGACGGGCACTGCATAGAAGATCATGTCTTGATGGCCCTGATCTCGGCCGGAGAATTAGAACTTGATGATGTTAAAAGGCTGTCGGAGGAGTTAAGACGGGTAGCCCTCATCAGGCAGGCCAGCCCCAAGGTAGATGCCAAGGATATACTGGATGTCATGGGCCTGGACCCCGTTATGGAGGTCAGGAGGCTTTTGTCCTCTCGGCCAGGGGATGTCCGTCGTGCTTTCAGCAAGCTGGTGAGATTGGTTAAAGAACTCCGGGGGACCACCCCGCGGTAGGCCGAAGGAACTCCTTCAGAATTCTATTCCGGGCCTCGGGGGGAGTCCACGCCTATATGGATGCTTGATCTCCTTCATCTCCGTCACCAGATCGGCCACCTCTAGGAGTTCCTCAGGCGCCTTCCGGCCCGTCAGAACCAGTTCCACGTGATCCGGTTTTTCCTTTATAAGCTCCAGGACATCCTTTAGGTCCACCAGGCCGAAGTAGAGGGCCACGTTGATCTCGTCCAACACGACCACATCATACTCGCCGCTCATGACC
>CAYNQQ010000165.1:0-2167 GCA_964399385.1 uncultured Candidatus Bathyarchaeia archaeon
AGGGCTGGCCCGTAGGGGTCGTTTATGGCCACGACCTCGGTCCTGTGTATCTGGCCTTCATGCAGTATGAAGGCAAGGAGTTCCTCGAGCCGCTCCTTGTAGGGGGCTATCTCGTGGGGCTTCTTCATCTTGGCCGCGAACTCGTCCGTTGTGAGGCCTATGATGACCTTCTCCCCCACCTCGTAGGCCTTCCTGAGCAGGGCTCTATGGCCCCTGTGGAGCATATCGAAGGTGCCCGCCACCCCCACCAGCTTGAACTTCCAGCCCCTCAAGCCCTCACCTCCACGAGCCTGGCGGGCCCCCAGCAGGCCTCCAAGACGTATATATTGGCTTCGGGCAGGAAAGCCCTGAGGACACCCAGGGCTTTCTCCAGCTCCTCCTCGTCCCTGGCGAGGGCGTGGACGGCCTCGCCTATCATGTTCTGGGCGCACAGAAGCCCCTTTGACCTTAGGGCCTCCATGAGGGACCTGGTCCGGTCGGTGGAGAGACCGCTCCTCAGGGCGAACTCCCGGCAGGCCTCCATGAAGACCTCCAGGCACGGGTCCTTTAATATGGCCTTTAGGGCCTCGCGGCCAGCCGAGTTTATCCTCTCCTTTCCCGCCGACCTGACGAGGATGTCCCTGGTCTCTATCGGCCTGAAGACGCCACACACCACCCTCAGGTCCCTCGGGACGGGTATCCTGTCTATGAGGGCTTCCCCCGGGGGCCCGGGCTCGATGGTCACGACACAGGGCCCTCCCTGCATGAGGGGGGCTACGGTCCCGAGGCCCGTCTTGCACACCACCTCGGCCACGTGGGCTATGAGCCCGAGCTTGTTGTAGGTCAGCTTCAGCCCGAGGGCCGCCGAGAGGGCGAGGGCCGTCGTGATGGCCCCCGCCGCGCTGGTCCCGAAGCCGCAGGCCATGGGCACGGGTATGACGTGCGAGACCCTGACCCGGTAGGTCCCGCCATCGAGGGACAGTATTTCCTCGACCACCTTCCTCGTCGTCCTGGCCTCGTGCTCACGCCCGTTTATGAGGACCTTGACCTCGTTCTCCCTGGCATCTTCTACCTCTACCTCGGTCTCTATGAAGGCCCCAAGGACGAAGCCCCCTCCCCTGGCTCCCACCCTCGCCGGATCTGTTATGGGCCGTCCGCCCGGCCCGGTATCGCATATCTCGAAGAAGCTCGAGAGACCGGCCGGGGATACTGCCTTGGCCGAGGGCAAGGCTCAGGCCTCCTTCCTCGGGAGGCTCGGGAAGGCCCTCGAGCAGGCCTCCAGTATCGGCGGGCCCAGGATGGTCAGGAACGGTATCTCGGTCGAGAAGGTCCAGGCCATCCAAACGCCGGCCGTGTAGAAGGGCAGTTTGTAGCCCCCTCCTATCGCGAGGGGGAGGACGAACATCTGGCTGAAGAGCCAGACGAAGATGCCTATCCAGGTGCTGCCGACCAAGAGCCCGAGGACGGAGCCGAGCTGGAATCCGTGCCACTTCTCCGAGGCCCTGAGCGATAAGATGAGGGCCGCGAGGGCCACGAGGCAGGCTGCCGAGAATATTATGCCCACCTCCCGGCCCACGAGCCCGTAGGCGCAGAGGCCGGCCGTCACGAGGACCGGTACGGCTGTCCCGGCCGTGCCGAAGGCCGCGGCTTTCGTGGTCCTCACGTCCCTCCTCGAGAGGAGTCCTATGATGTAGAAGCAGGCGAAGTTGGCCGGGACACCGGCCATGAGGCTGAGCAGGGCGTTGCCGTGTATCACCATGTCGCTCACGAAGATGCCTATGGCGGCCCCGAGCCCGCCGACGAGGGGCCCGAAGAGGGCCGCGAAGACGGCCGGTATTATGACCACGGGCCAGAAGCGCACCACCCCCACGGCCGGGCAAACGAGACCGAGCCAGGCCAGCAGGCCGAAGCCCGCGTAGAGGGCAGCACAGATGGCCGTGGCGCTAACGTCGAGAGCGGTGAGCTTCCGGCCGACCAACATGGGCACCGGGTTCGATAACCCCCGGATTCGGATATTTATTTCGCAAGAAATCTATATAGGGGTATAGAGATTAGGTCAGAGGAACAGGTCCTCTTCCCTCGGCCTGATGAGCTCTCTGGCGCTCGCCTCCTCCGAGGGCCTGTACCTGTAGCCCCTTATGATGACGACCGGTATGCCCTCATCGGCCTGCCCCATGACGAGCTCGGC
>CAYNQQ010000166.1:0-2137 GCA_964399385.1 uncultured Candidatus Bathyarchaeia archaeon
GGGGCCTGGAGGTAGAACTCATCGTGGTCAAGGCCTACTATGAAGAAGTCACCTGCGGCCCTGAGCGCCCTGATGAAGTTGACGCCTCCTACCCCTCCCGCCCCCGTGACCAGCACCCTCTTCTCCAACGACTAACCCGAGTTCCCGGATGAGGTCGGAGAGCTTAAAGGCCTTGTTCTCCTCCAGCAGGGTCTCGACCAGCCTCCTGTAGATGCGGCCCCCCTTCATGGAGAAGGACTCCTGGTGGAAGAGGAGGACGAAGGCCTCCTCCCCTCTCGCCGAGGCCTTCTCCACCTTCCTCAGCACGTACCTCAGGGCCTTCTCCTCGCTCAGGTGCAGGCGGCCGAAGAGGTCGGCATCCATCACCCCCACAGGGACCTCCACGAGGCCAGAGGGGTGTGGGAAGGGCGTGCTCCGGCCCACCTGCTCCATCCTGTAGCTGCTGTCGTAGGTGAAGCCGGCCCTCGCGTAATCGGACATGAGGTCCTCATCTATCACGAGCCCGTGGCTCCTCACGCCCTCGAGCTCCCGGCCCAGGAGCTCCTCGAGCCATTCCTTCTCCATGCGCACGAGGGCGGCCCTCTGCGCCCCCTCCACCACGAAGTGGAGGCCTACCTCCCAGCCACCCTCCAAGAGCTCCCTGAGCGTGTCCTCTATCTCGCATACGTCGAAGAGGACCACGGGTATGAAGAACGTGGACCTGACCCCTAAGTCGTCCTCGAAAGCCATTATGTCCCTGAAGTTGTCGTACAGGTTCTTGAGGCCGAGGACGTGGGCGATGAGCTGCCTCCTGCTGAACCTCTTACGGACCTTGAGCACATGCCTCAGGGGCTTCTTTATGGAGTCCGCGTCGTGCGATAGCCCAATCAGCAACCACGGCACCGTGGGGTTGCTGCGCCAGCCGTCCTTTAGAGCTAACGCTTTAGCCCGCTCGGGCGGACGGGAGGGTGGCATGCCGGGGGAATGGCTTGACGCCCTGAGGGCAGTAGCGAGGAGGATGAGGGAGGAGCTCCTCGAGCTCTCGGACAGGATGCCCCCGCCCCGTGATGCGGCGAGGGCTAAGGAGCTGGAGAAGGAAGCAGATGGCCTGGCCTGCAGGGCCCTGCTGGAGGGCCTGGAGGAAACGGGCCTGTCCTGCATCTTGGTGTGCGAGGACCTCGGGGTGAGGGAGATAGGCTCCCCGGGCCCTGAGGGCCCCTTCCTCGTGGTTGACCCGCTGGACGGGACGAGGAACTTCACCAGGGGGGTGCAAATAGCATCGATATCCATGGCCCTGTGCGATGGGCCGGACCTCGCGGGCCTGAGGGAGGGCCTGGTCCTCGATATCTTCTCCGGCCGCGAGTTCTGGGCTGTGAGGGGCGAGGGCGCCTTCTCGGACGGCAGGCCGATAAGGGTGGCCGAGACCGAGGATCTATCGAAGGCCGTGCTATCGATAGACCAGAGCAGGGCCCCCGAGGCAGATTGGGTGCCCGTTGTGGTAGGCCATGTTGACGCCGTCAGGCAGCTCGGCTCGGCCTCCCTGGAGCTCTGCCTGGTGGCCTCCGGTGTTTTAGACGGGCACATCGACCTCAGGGGGAGGATAAGGATAGTGGATGTGGCAGCAGGCCTACTGATAGCACGGGAGGCGGGGGCCTGCGCCTGGCTGAGGGGCAGCTCAGGGCGGGAGGTGGCCCTCAGGCCCGAGGAGAAGGTGCGCATACTGGTCGCGAACCCGGGCTTGCTCGGGAAATTGATGGAGATACTGAAGCCCTACCTGCCCGGGGAGGGGATGCTCCTGCGTCCCTCGAGTCAGAGGTCGAAATAGGGCCTTAGGGCCTCTATGAACTCCCTCTTGAACCTCTCCTCGCTGAAGGCAGCAGCCCTCTCCTGGGCCCTCCGGGCTAAATCCCAGAACAGGCCCTCGTCCTCGAGGACCCGCCTTATAAGCTCGGCCGCCTCGGAACAGCTCCTGTAGCCGAGGCCGTAGCGCCCCTCCGCCACGATGTCCAGCCAGGGGCCGCCGCTCTTGTGCACGATGGGCACGAGGCCAGCCGCCATGGCCTCCACCACCGCTATGCCGAAGTGCTCGCCGGCCATGGTGTGGAGGTATACCTTGGCCCTCCTGTAGATGTCCAATATCAGGTCGAGAGGCGCGTCC
>CAYNQQ010000167.1:0-2133 GCA_964399385.1 uncultured Candidatus Bathyarchaeia archaeon
TCCTATTTGCGTACCTCTCATTTTAGAACTATGGGTTGGGGAATATAGAAAAGCTTAAATCCCCCCTTGGTACACACCTTCCTCCATGCTGGGGGAGTGAGGTTGACGACAGAGGCCCTTAAGTGCGTGCTCAGGGATCTCTACGAAACCCACATGAACAGCCTCATAGCCGCTATCTCCACACCAAGGCGTGTAGCCGTCCTTCATGTCCTCATCGATGCGTGTAACGGGAAGGCCAGGCACAAGCAGCTCGTCGAGAAGTTCAGGGAGGTTCTCTCAGCGAGCGAGATCTCACGAATACTCGCTAAACTCATAGAGGGCGGTCTCGTGGTTAAGCGGCCAGATGGCTTTTTCGAAGTTACCGAACTCGGCAAGATGGTGGGTAAATGGCTCAAGCTCTTCGTCCTGTGGCGCATCAAGGATGACCCCGTGGGGAGGGAGCATCTGAAGGCAGCCTTTGATGTGGCTCTCACGGTCTTCAGGATGAATGACAAGAAGTATCTGGCTGACCCACCCGAGCTCAGCTCTGTAAAGGATTTCCTAAACAGGCTGAAGAGCGAGCTTGAGAAAGAATTAACGGCGAAGAGGCCGCCTTCACCTCTTAGGGTCGCCCTTGAGATAGAGTAGGCTCCTACGTGCAGATAACTCAGTACTATTTTTGTTCTGAAATCCTGTTATTCGGCCTCTGTCTACAGCATCAGCTTTCCATCTACACCGTGTTAATGAATCCCAAGACCGTATTTCTCGGCTATCTCCTGGAAGGCCCGCGCCACCCGCCTGACCTCCTCGTCCGTGAGACCGTAGGTGTTCAGTTTTATGCGCCTCGTCAGGCCTGGCTGGATGCCCACTATGCCCCTCTGCTTGAGCTCGTCGTAGAGGAAGAAGCCCCTGCGCTTGTGCTTCCTCGCTACCTCGTGGAAGCCCGGGGTCTCGAAGCAAATGAGGGTGTGCTCCTTGGGCCTTACGCCGAGCTGCCTGACGCCCTCGATGCGCTCCATCTGCTCCACGAGCCAGCGGGCCCTTTTGACCTCCTCGGGCCAGCGGGCCACCCTCTCGACCACGTGGGGGAAGGAGGCCATCAGGGTGGCGAGGGCCACCCCGAGGACCGGGCATCCCAGGAGGAAGAGCTCCTTCCCGGGGAACCTCTCGGATCTCACGAGCACCTCCTCTGCCACGTCGGACCTCATGGCCAGGATGCCCACGGGGCCAGAGGAAGCCCAGCTCTTGTGGCCGCTTGAGACCAGGATGTCCACCCCGAGTTCCCGGCCATTCAAGGGCATGACCCCGGCCGTGTAGGCGGCGTTCAGGATGAGCGGGACCCCGTGCTCCCGGCAGACCCGCGCGACGGGCCTCGGGTCGCAGAGGTTCCCGTAGTGCGGGTCAACATGCGTCAGGACGGCTGCCGCCAGCTGCTCCCCCCTATCCTCGGCCTCGTCGAGGACGGCCTCATAGCGCTCCAGGAGGACCCTGTACTCCGGGTGCCCGCTGCTGGGGACCTCAAGGACCTTAAGACCTGCTGCCTCGGCCGCCAGATAGGTCGAGTAATGGGAGTTGGCGTCCAAGACCACGGCGGAAGCGCCCCTCGATTTCTTGAGGGCCATTAGGGCTGAGAACATGGCATCCCGGCACCTGTTCGTGAGCCTCGCCACGTCCATGCCCAGGAAGGATGCCAGGTCCGATAGGAAATCCGATACCGGAGGCCTCTTTATGGTATCTATTCGGCCCTTCAGGCAGAAATCGCAAATGGAGTATCCGTGCCCGAAATCCTGTAGAACCTTGAGGGCCTCGGGGGAGAGGAGACCTCCCCTCTGTATGGGGTTTACGTTTATGACTCCCGGCCTGGCGGCCTCCCGGCTTATCCCTGAATACTTCCTCAGCCTGCCCGGGTCGAGACCGGTCAACCTCCCACCCCTCCCGCCCGTGCCCCTCGCCCGCCAGCTCAGGGCAGGGATAGCTCGACCTGCTCCTGGTCGTGCGAGTAGATGTATATGGCGTTCCTTATGGACCTCAGCCTGTCTATGGACCTCAGGGCCACATCCGAGCGCCAGAGGACACCGGGTATATTCCTCTTCTCGATGCACTCCCTCAGGGTGGCCGCATCACCGCAGTAGACCACCCTCCGGCCATCCGGCA
>CAYNQQ010000168.1:0-2131 GCA_964399385.1 uncultured Candidatus Bathyarchaeia archaeon
GATTACGGGGCCCTCGGCCTGACCGAGGATTTCTTCATAGAGCTCGTCCGGGAGCTGAAAGGCCTCGCCGACGAGCTGTGCGGTGGCAAATACGTCATAGTGCACGGCGGGGGGGCGAACAGGCGTGTGGCGGAATACATATGGCCGAGGATAATAAGGCTGCTGGCCGGGCACGGGAATACTTAAATATTTTCGTGCCAATGCCAGATATGGTATGTGGCCGGCGCCAGCTTACCCGAGGCATAAGGATTGCGCCTTCTTCTCGGATGGCAAGTGCACGCTCCGGAACGTGGAGGTAGATGCGGAGGGGCCGGCATGTCCTTCCTTCACCCCGAGGGCCCCGAGAGCCCCGGCCTGGCCCCCGGCCTTCTTCTACCCGTTTTACCCGCCCTACTGGTGGCCCTGGATGTTCCCGCCCTGGCTCATGTGGCTCCTATACCTATGGCCCCCATGGCCCTTCTGAGCTCAGCCCGCCCCCTCGAGCCTCGCCTGGCCCGGGTAGGGCGCGTCTATCACCGACCTTATCTCCCTGGCCCTCTTGGGCCCGAGCCCTTTCACCTTGGCCAGGGCGGTCTCAGGGGCGTTAAAGACGGCCCTCACCGAGCCGAATATGCGTAGGAGCCTGTCAGCCAGCTTGGGGCCCACCCCGGGCAGGCCCTCCACTATGAACCTCTGGCGCTCCCTCAGCCCCATCATCTTCGGCTTGTAGCGCGCCTCCACCTTCTCCCCCTCCTCTTGGAGCTTCTTGGCCAGGGAGTAGAGGAACAGGGCCGTGTGGGCCTCATCGGGCGTGAAGACCACGGGGACCTCGGCGTCCGTTATCAGGCGGGCGAGAGCACCCCAGAAGACGGAGGGGTTAGGGAGAGCCGCTATCTTCATGGGGTTCCCCTCGACCACGAGGCAACACCTCGGGTAGGCCTGCCTGAGCCTCTCGACCTGCTCGAAAAGCCTCTTCTTGAAAATAGATTGGATGAAATCCCTCATGGATTTCCTCTCGACCCCGAAGCCCTCCCCGACCACGTAATCCCCCGGGCTTATGGCCTTCTCCTCCACCCTGGCCCCGAGCCTCTTGAGCTCCAAGATGACGAGTCTGTTCTCCCTCACGTCCGCTATTATGGTGGGGGCTTCTTCCAAAGCCCTTACCCGGTAGGTGGCAGCTGGCAGCCGGAAAAGCGTTTCGGGCGTATTTCAAAAGGCTCAGAACTGGCTCACGAGATCGGCTATCTCCTGGGCCAGCCTCCTCATCTCGAGGAACAGGAGGCCGAGCTTGGCCTCGGGGGTCGTCATGACCATCAAAATGGCGTTCTGGCCAGCGTTCGTGACCAATATGTAACCGCCCTCCCCCCTGACGAAGCTCATCTGGACGGGCCCCTTGTTCAGCTCGCTGCATATCCTCTCGGCCGTCCCGTAGACGGTGGCGCACATGGCGGCGACCCGCTCCTCATCCACGTCCGGCGGGAGGGCGCTCGCTATGGTGAGGCCCTCATAGGTGGCCACGAGGCTCGCCTCGACCCCCGGGACACGCGATTCAAGAGCCCTTAATTTATCCGCTATCTGCTCCATCAGGGCCATCCTTCGCACCCGGGGTATGTCCGGCCCCGCGGTTTAAAAGACTTGATGTTTAAGGCCCTCTCCCCTCCCTGACCTTGCCATAGGCCACCAGGGCGTAGGCGGCTGCCACGGCCCTCTCGGGTATCGGGTAGACCGGTATCCCGAGCTGTTCTATCCTCCTGGCCTGCTCGCGGGTGTAGGGGCCTCCCGCCGCACAGCAGACTATGGGCTTACCGTAGCCCCTCGCCTCGGCCATCACATCTATGATGCCCTCGTCCAGCGGCGTGTCCTGGAAGACGAAGAAGGGCATGAGGAGGTCCACGTTCTTATCCTCGAGGAGGGCCTCCATGGCCACCCTATAATCCCTGGACGTGGCGGAGCCCGTCAGATCCACCGGGTTGCCGGGTATGCAGTAGGGGGGCAACTCTGACCTCAATCTCTCGAGCGTCCCGGGCTCGTACTCTGCCAGTTCTAAGCCCCTCTCCACTATCGCGTCGGCCGCCATGACGCATGGGCCGGCCCCGTTCGTCACCATGGCTATCCTCGGGCCCCGCGCTGGCGGCTGGAGGGCGAGGGCCTT
>CAYNQQ010000169.1:0-2116 GCA_964399385.1 uncultured Candidatus Bathyarchaeia archaeon
GGGCAGGGAGGGGCCCGTTGGACATAAACGTTATTAAGAGAGATGGCCCGAGGAACAGGTAGGGGATGCCCTACCACCCGAAGGCTTATCTCACGAGGAAGAGGAACGTCAGGCCTGGCCTGGACGCGAGGACCAAGATAATAAAGGTGCTCGAGGAGGAGCCCGGCCTCACGATCGCTGGTATAGCGGACAAGACGGGTCTCAGCTATTCCTCGGTTAGGCTGCACTTGGCATCCCTCGAGCGCGAGGGCATAGTGGCCCGGAAGGGCAGGCGGCCTTACGCCTGGTTCCTCACAGGGCTCGGCCAGGCCAGGCTCACCGATTTTTAAACCGGTCCCGACCTTAGTACGGGTGGCGGGATGGCGCCCAGGGTGCAGGCATACTCGTTCGGGGAGATAACGATAGACGGGCGCCGGTACACCAGCGACGTGATAATAAGGCCAGATGGCGTCTTGGACGGCTGGTGGAGGAAGGAAGGCCACAAGCTGCACTACGAGGACCTCGACAAAGCCCTTGAGGCCGAGCCGGAGGTCCTCGTCATAGGGACGGGCTACTCCGGCCTTATGAAGGTCCCGGAGGAGGTCAGGAGGAAGCTCGAGGAGGAGGGCATAGAGGTCATAATCCAGGACACGAGGAAGGCCTGGAAGACCTACAACGAGCTGGTGGAGAAAGGCCGTAGGGTGGTCGCTGCCTTCCACCTGACCTGCTGATGGGCCCACGTGCCGAGGCAACTTTTTATACCCCGGGCCATATGGCTTCTGAGCCCCGATGAGACCCACGAAGAGCCAGGTAGATGAAGTGGTCTACCACCTCTCCGAGCTCTCCAAGATGATAGGGGTGACGTCCGGTGAGCTCCTGACGTTCATAAAAGTGCTCTCCAAGGCCAGCTGGGCGAGCGTCGAATTCGAGCCCATGGAAGATGTCAAATTCGAGTTCGAGGGCGTCCTCGGGGGAGATATGAGGCTCGAGGTCACGGTCAGGGAGGGGCACACGACCATAATAAAGGAGTTCGTGATACCGAGGTTCTTCCTTAAGGATGACGATCTCTACCCGGTGGAGGCCGGGCCCCCAATCCCCCTGAAGGCCGTGAGGAAGGTCAGGAGGAAGACGAGGGGGCGTAGGGGGCGCAGGAGGTAGGGCCTACCCGTATCTTTAAGGCTTTTACCATGAGCAGCCCAGGGGACCCAGGGGTGGGCGAGGGCGCTCGCTGGAGGGGAGCACGAACTCGAGGAAGCCGGGCGGGTTCTTAAGAACGTGCTCGGCGAGAAGCTCCGTTCCTGGCTCATCACCGGGGCGAGGAGGGCCTGGGCCGATATAGCTAAGGGGGCCCACGTAGAAGCCGTCAGGGCCCTGAAGGCCGCCTTCCCGGGGCTGAGGCTATCCGCGATAACGGGCATGGACCTCGGGGAGGAGCTGGCCCTCTACTACCACCTCAGGCTCGGGGGCTCGCTCATCACCCTAAGGATGCCCCTCGGCGGCCGCGAGCGGGGGCTGACGGTCCAGAGCCTGACGGGCCTCATCCCGGGGGCTGACCTGCACGAGAGGGAGGCCTACGACATGCTCGGCGTGAGGTTCGAGGGTCACCCCGATCTGAGGAGGCTGCTCCTTCCCGATGATGCCCCGGAAGACTACTACCCGCTGAGGAAGGACGTGGACGCTGGGGTCCTGAGGAGGAGCAAGACCACGCCCAAGCTGACGCCCATCGTGACGGAGGAGAAGGGGCCCGTGATAACGCTCGTGATAGGGCCCCAGCACCCGGCCCTCCACGAGCCGGAGAGGTTCGTCTTCAAGGTGGATGGCGAGGTGGTGGTGGACGTCGACATAAGGATAGGATATGCCCACCGGGGCATAGAGAGGGCTGCCCAGGACAGGACCTACATACACGACCTCTACCTGTGCGAGCGCGTCTGCGGAATATGTAATGTGGCCCACAGCCTCTGCTACTGCCTCACGGTGGAGGAGCTGATGGGCCTCGAGGTCCCGAGGAGGGCCCAGTTCCTGAGGGTCATAGCTGCCGAGCTTAACAGGCTCCACAGCCACATGCTCCTCTTGGGCGTGGCAGCCGAGGAGATGGGCTTCACCACGCTCTTCATGTACATATGGCGTGATAGGGAGA
>CAYNQQ010000170.1:0-2102 GCA_964399385.1 uncultured Candidatus Bathyarchaeia archaeon
CGGCCAGGGTGCTCGCCAGGATGTTCTCCGACCCTGATTGTTCCGTGTTCCTGAGCCTGGCAGGGGCCCTCGTGCCGGGGGGGCTCAGGCTCGTCATAAGGGACCTGATCAGCATGGGCCTGCTGAAGGCCGTGGTCACGACGGGTGCCAACGTGGTCCACGACCTCGTGGAGGCCCTCGGCTTTAAGCACTACAAGGGCACCTTCAGGGCCGATGACGCAGAGCTCCTTAAGAAGGGGCTCGGGAGGATGGGCGATATCTACGTCGAGATGAAGGCCTTCTCGGCCCTGGAGGATTGGCTGAGGAAAACCCTGAGGGAGCTGCCCGCCGAGGAGAAGAAGCGCATATCAGGTGCTAAATTGATAAGGGAACTGGGGCTCAGGCTCCAGGACCCAGATTCCATAGTGGCCACGGCCGCCAGGAAGGGGGTGCCCATAATATGCCCCGGTCTCGTCGATAGCGTGGCCGGCTTCCAGCTCTGGACGCTATCCGATGAGCTGGGGCTAAGGCTCGACCCCTTCGGGGACCTGAGCGAGCTAATGAACCTAATCCTGACGGCGGAGCGCGTGGGCCTGGTGATACTCGGGGGAGGGATGCCCAAGCACTTCCTCATGTTCGCCACCACATTCAGGGATGGGGCCGATTACGCCATCCAGATAACGACCGATAGACCTGAGCCCGGCGGCCTGAGCGGGGCACCTCTCGAGGAAGCCATAAGCTGGAGCAAGATAAGGCCCGGTGCCGAGGCCGTGACGGTCATATGCGATGCCACCATAGCCTTCCCGCTCATCGTGGCTGCCGCCCTGGAACAGCTTAGCAGTTAGATACCCTCGCCTCCGACGCTCAGGACCTCAAGGCTGGCACAGCTCGCCGGGCAAGCCCCAGCTCCGATCTGATTTCCCTTACCATGGCCATCACGCTGGCCTCATAAGCCCTATCGGGATAGCCGGAGGGGCCGTAAACGCGCTCGTAGAGCGGGAGGATTTCCGGGAAACGCGCCCTGACCAGGGTCAGAAAGCGCTCCCTGACCTCGCCAGGGAGGGTGAGCAGGCCAGCCAGGAAGCGTTTGGCCCCATGCTCTCTCGCTGCCTCAGCCACGTCCCTTATGGCGGTCTTGCTGTCCGTCAGACCGGGGAAAATCGGTATCATACAGACACATACCTCGAGCCCTCCCTCGCTCAGGGCACTTACCAATTCCAGCCTCTCGTCCGGGTTAGGCGCTTTAGGCTCCAGCAGGCGGGCCAGCTGGCTGTCCAAGGTCGTTATGGTGATGAAGATGGAGCAACCGGCCTTCTCGGAGAGGGCCTTCAGGAGCTCCAGGTCCCTCAGCACCAGCGTGGACTTGGTGGCTATCTGCACGGGCCAGCCGTGCTCGAGCAGGATGGTCAGGCAGCGCCTCGTGAGGCCGAAGCGCTCCTCGCATGGCTGGTAGGGGTCGGTTATGGAGCCTACCATCACGATGTCCTTGGCCTTCTTCCTCAGCTCCCTCCTCAATACCGAGGGCAGGTTGGATTTGATGAAAATGCAAGAGCCCGGGCTTCTCGGGCCTCCGGAGCCTGAGCTGCCCGAGATGAAGACATCTATACTGAGGGTTCTCCTCCGCCTCAGATAAGGAGCTCTCCACCTCTCGGCCCAGCTGTAACAGTAAGGGCAGGCCAGCTCGCAGCCACGATAGGGGTTGAGCGTATAAGCACAGCCGTACCAGGGGTCCTGCTTCCTCAGCTCGTTCAGAGCTGAGCTCACGGCCACGGGCACGTATTCCATGCTGGGCCCCATCGGCGTATAGGGCAAAAGGCTATTAGGGTTTCAGGCCCTATCTGGGTGCCCGATGAAGAGGGAAGAGCCGACCGAGCTCGGGCCGTGAGGAGCCCTATGAGTTCGGAGGGCGCGTGAGGTGGCCAGCATGGGGGTACTCGAGCTGGTGGGGCTCCACGACAGGTGGAGGCTGGCCGAGTGTCTCAACCTCATACCGTCCGAGAACGTGACGAGCCCGGCCGTGAGGGCCATACTGGCGTCCGACCTCGGCCACAGGTACTCCATGAGGCCTGAGGAGACCCCCGATTTCGAGCTCCCCCCCGGGAACCTGTACTGTGGGACGAGGT
>CAYNQQ010000171.1:0-2058 GCA_964399385.1 uncultured Candidatus Bathyarchaeia archaeon
AGTGAAACCCTTATCGTAGTGCTCATGATGTCGCCCTGTAGATATGTAGCTCAGCCTACATATAAGCTTTTAAGGAGGATTTATCGTTTGTGAGGGGATGATAGAAAGGGTCTTCTCTCCAGCATAGGCGGGTCGGTAGATCTCTGCTCAGTATTTTACCCCTCAAGTAGCTTCACCACCACGAGTAGTGCTAATACCACGGCATTCAATAGTATGACCATCGCTATGAACCCGTGGACTACCGTGAACAGAGGGTAGCCCCTGTTGTACCCTAGCCAGGCTATGGTGTCCAACGACTTAATGATCAACGACACTATTATGGTTGGGAGAAGGAGGCCCGAGGTGAGCCTCAAGGCCCTGACCTGTAGTATCCTTGCCCCATGCACGATGCATAAGACAAGTATCGATGCCGATATTGGTGCTAACAGTATCTTCCATGCAAGCTCGGAGCAACTTAGATCATATAGAGGGGCCTCGCCTGCCATTCCAAGTGATGTCCTCACTATTCCGGCCGTGACGCTACCCAGATCGAGTACCGAGTTGTAAAATGCTAAGAAGGCCCCTAACCGCTTAACCGGTTGAGTGTCCCCCTGCCGTAAGAGTACCAGCCCTAATAAGGCGAGGGATAACGTCGTGATCGGGCCTGCCGCTAACACGGGCCACAGGGGGCCCTTGAGGCCGCTAAGGTACCACCTATCAAAGCCCATCACTAACCGGCTGGCCCCCATGGCCATCGCCGTGGCCCAATGTGCCAACTCATGGGCCTGCGATGACGCGTAGCCTACGAGTACGAAGAGGATATACTGAAGACGATCAAATCCTAATACGCAATTCCTTAGTTCACTTGAATCACCCCCTGACGATGCCTGTGGGATTGGGGTAGAGGTCATGACACCCTTCACCGTCTCACAGCGGCGGCTCAAGGATTATTTAAGGTTATCGGCTAATAAGGCGTGAGTATATAACCTCGGAGGCCTATTTACCGCATCCATTACCACAGCTGAACAGGTCATAGCATGTCCGTATGCGGATGGAGTAACTTACTGGGTAAAATAATGCTGAGGTCCCACCCCCGCACCATGTAAGACTGGTTCCGCCTGCTCCGCGAGATAAGCCCTCGATCGTCCTCGTCCCTGAGGGGCTTGTCCTTCAGCCGCATAATCGTGGGGCTAACGGCCTCTCCATCTCGGCCTCCTCTTCTCGAGGAAGGCCCTCATGCCCTCCTCGAAGTCCTCGGTGGCGGATAATAGGACCAAGTCCTCAAGGGCCTTCTTGGCCACGTCTGATAGGGCTTTCCTCATCCTGTTCATGGCCTTCTTCAGGGCCCTGAGGCCGAGGGGGCTGGCCATGGCTATCTTCATGGCGAGCTCGGCCCCCACGCAGGAGAGCTGGTCGGGCGGGACGACGAGGTCTACTATGCCGAGCTCCCTGGCCTGCTCGGCGCTCATCCTCTCGCCCGTTATGGCGTACCTGGCCAGCCTCCTGCCGGCGAGGGCTATCCCGTAGGAGGAGATGAGGGGCGGGAGAGCCCCTATGAGGACCTCGGGGGCGGAGAAGAGGGCTTCCGAGGAAGCCACCACTATATCGAAGAGGAGGTTTAGCTCCAGGCCTCCCCCGAAGGCAAGGCCGTTCACGAGGGAGATCAGGGGTTTCTCATAACCGGCCAGGAGCTCCACGAGTGGGAGGGCGTATTTCTCGGCCCACTCCGAGGCCCCCTCGATCCCGCCCCACCTGCTCATCATGGCTATGTCGTCCCCGGCCGAGAAGGCCCTCCCCTCGCCCGTCACGAAGACGGCCCTCACGTCAGGGTCCTTGAGGGCTTCCTCGAGAGCCTTCCTCAGCCCCTCCCACATGGCCTCGTCGAGGGCGTTCAGCTTCTCAGGCCTACACATGGTTATGAGGGCATGGTCGTGTCTCTTCTCGTACCTGACGGGCCCGAACTCCAGGCGCCGGTAATTCCACTCCAGGAAGCCCCGGCCTGATTTGAGGCCCAGCCTCCCCTCCTCCACCATTTTCTCCAGCAGGGGGTCCGGCCTGCCCCCGAGGGCAGCCGCGAGG
>CAYNQQ010000172.1:0-2033 GCA_964399385.1 uncultured Candidatus Bathyarchaeia archaeon
AGCTCCCTCAGCCTGACGAGGGCCGGGCCTATGCAGGACAGGTAGGTGCCTCCCCAAGCGTAATCCCTGTGGGCGTGGTGGCCAGCCGCGACCATGAAGACCACGGCGTTATCGAGCTCGCCCTTCCACACCATCTCGCACGCCTTCACGAAGGCCCCTACCGTGAGCCTGGCGCCCTCGTAATACCATGCCTTCCTCACCCTGGACAGGTATTCCGGCGTATGGACCTTGGCCAGTAGTTCCTCAGGGGCGGGCTCGGGCTCTATCAGCCTCACGCCCGGGACCTCCTCCGCGAGCCTCGCGAGGAGCTCGGGGAAGCGCTCGTACCTCGAGCCTATTATGGGCCAGCTGTGCCTGGCGAAGAGCTCGTGGAAGAACACGCCCGTCGTCATGGCCTAACGGGGGGAGGCGGAAGGCAAATAAGGGTTATGGGGCCAGGGGGCACGGTGATGGCCGTGAAGATAGAGGCCATCCCCCTCGAGCTCCCGGAGGGCTCGAACATCATAATAGGGATATCGCATTTCATAAAGACCGTGGAGGACCTCTACGAGGCCCTTAAGAACTCCGTGCCCGGCATAAAGTTCGGCATAGCCTTCTGCGAGGCGAGCGGGCCCTGCCTCGTAAGGAGGGAGGGGAACGATGAGGAGCTCCTGAAGGTGGCCACGGAGAACGCCCTGAAGATAGCGGCCGGCCACGTCTTCGTCATCCTCATCAGGGATGCCTATCCGATAAACGTCCTGAACGCCATAAAGGCCGTCCCGGAGGTATGCACCATCCTGTGCGCGACCGCGAACCCAGTGAGGGCCGTGGTCTTCGAGGACGATGATGGGAACAGGGCCCTCCTGGGCGTGATAGATGGCTTCAGGACCAAGGGCGTCGAGGGGCCCGAGGAGATAAGAGAGCGCAAGGAGTTCCTCCGCAAAATAGGGTATAAGCTGGGCCCCTAACCGGCCAGCTCCCTCACGGCCCTGAGGACGGCCTCAGCAGGCGCGTCCGTCCTGATGCCCTGGGGGTCGAAATGGGTCCTTGAGGCCCACCAGCCCTCCTCCCTCAGGGCCTCCACGAGCTCGTCCATCGGGGGCGTCCTGAGGCCGAAGGCATCGCATAACCTCTGGATGGCGAAGTAGGTCGGGGGGCCCTCGGCCTCCGCGAGTATAAGGGCCATGATCCTCCTGGCCCTGCGCCCGAGCCAGGGCATCTCCTCCATGGCCCTCGTTACCGAGGAGCAGAACCCGATATCGAATATCCTGCCCGTCCAGAGGGGGCCAGATATCATCCTCTTAGAGCCGCAGGAAGGGCACCTGGCCTCAGGGAGGCTGGCCAGCCCCTTAATGACCTCCCTCTCGTGGCAGGAGGGGCAGTGGGCTATGTATCCGAGGTTCCCCACGCTCTCGTTCGCCTTCCCCTGCCCCCTCTCGGCGATACAATACACCCTGGCGTAGTGGTCCGTGGCGTGGCAGAGGACGGGCCTCACGCCCATGTCGTGGGCCGATGCCACACGGGCGAAGGCGCCGAGCAGTATCCTGACCGCGAGCTCCTTGGAGTAGTAGGTCCTCATGGGCATGGCCCCGTACTTCCTCAGGCAGGAGTTGACGTGGACGCCGCAGAGAGGAGCCATATCCGTGGCCGTGAGGGCCACCAGGCCCCCCGACCTGATAGCCCTGATGGCCGAGTCCATGAATGGGGCAGGTGAGCCGAAGGGGTCCACATCTATGTAATCGAACCTCTGGCCCGGGGCGCTGTAAGACGTGAGGAGGACGTTGGCATCCGATCTCCTCACGCTCACCTTATCTTGGACGCCGTTCATCCTCACGTTCAGCTGGCTGAGGAGGACGGCGTTCGGGTTTAAATCCCCCATGACCACCTCGTCCACGGCCGGGACCTCAAGGGCCATCCTTATGCCCCTAACCCCGCAGCCGCAGAGGGGCTCGCAGGCCCTAACGCCCCTGCCCGTGCCGCCCGAGAAGGCCCTCAGCACCGCCATGGCAAGATCCCTGTTCAGGGCCATGGCCGGGTTGTAGAACACGGTGGCC
>CAYNQQ010000173.1:0-2024 GCA_964399385.1 uncultured Candidatus Bathyarchaeia archaeon
GAGAGGCCCTCAGCTCTCCCGGCTGGACCACCACCTTGACCACCTCGCCGGGCCTGAAGGGGGCCGGGAGGAGGGGCATCTTCACGGTCCCGAAGTCCTCGGGCCCGAGGACGAGCTTAACGCCATACCTGGCCTCCAGGGCCCTAAGGGCCCTGTAGAAGGAACGCCAGCTCATGGGCCTGATGCCCCTCGGCCTGCGCCCCCTCTTGTGGGCCAGGTACTTCTGGATGCCGAGGGGCGGCCACTTTTTCCCGGCCCCTATCTCGAGGGCGAACTCTATTATGCGCGGTATCTCCCGGTCGTTCATGCCAGGGACCCAGACGGGCGCTATCAGGAGGTCTATGGGCGAGCTTGCTATGGCCTCGGCCAGGCCCACCACCTTCTCCACATCGTACTTATCCGTCCCGGCCATCTCCCTGGCCAGCTCGGGCTCGAGGGCGTGGAGGGAGAGGTTTATCCTCGAGAGACCGGCGTCCGCCAGCTCATCCACATCCCGCTCGTCCAGGAGCACCCCGTTCGTCTGCATGGATATGACCTCCACGCCCTCTATCTCTGATAGGCCCTGGACGAGCTCCACGAGCCGCGGGTAGGTGGCCGGCTCGCCGACCGTATCTATATGGGCCTCGAGATGCCTCGAGCCCTTGAACCTGGCCACATACCTCATCCACTCGAGCATGAGGTCGAGGTCGACCACGTACTCGGCGGCCCTGTGCCTCGACCCCGGCCCAGCGTCCGTGGAGCAGAAGGGGCAGGAGAGAGGGCACAGGCTCGTCGGCCTCACCTGTATGACGTTCGTCCCCCTATCTATGAGGCCGAAGGCTATAGCGCCTATGAGGGGGATCTCAACATCGGTGCCTATTCTCACCAGCGGCCTGCCCGAGCCCAAGGGCCCAAGGCCGATTGGCCCGGGGAGGTATTAACGCTGGCCCCCCTCCGTGAAGCCCGTGAGGTCGGCAGCCCTCCGCCTCAGGATGTGGATGACGCGGACACCCATGGCCTCGAGGTAGGCGGCTATGAAACGCCTATGGCAGTACCTCGGGTCCCTCTCCATGCACATTATACAGGTCCGGCCCTCCCTGGCTATTTGGAGCAGCTTCTCTATGCCCTCCCGGAAGGCGGGGGTCCCCATGTACCGCTCGTACCCGCCTCGCCTGTAGCCGCCCAGGAGATCACCGAGCCAGACGTACCTTATGCCGTTCTCGGGCAGCCACTCCTCCAGGGCCTCGCGCCTGAAGTCAGGGTTCTTGCTGGTCGGGAAGTGCCTCACGTCCACCAGTATCTCTATGCCATAGTCCTTCAGGAGGCTCAGGAAGGCCTTCTTGGTCCGGCCCGAGTAGCCTATGGTCCAGATGGTGAGGCCCTCACCGCCCCCGGGCGCCAACCCCTCACCCACTACCAGCCTTTACACCCACCCGTCGCCTTTTAAAGACCCTCGGTCCCCAATCTACGGCATGGAGGAGCGACCTTATCCGCGCTTCCTGACGCCAGGCTTCAAGCCGTTCGACCCCCTGTGGCTCGCGAGGGAGACCGAGCGCATAGTATGCGATGGGGATAGACGCAAGTACACGGCCTTCTACGCCACGGGCGTTTACGCAGGCATAGCCACGGGCTACATAGTGGGCTGCTGCCTCAGGTGCTACTACTGCTGGACGGGTTTCGAGCGCGATTTCCCGGAGTTCTTCGGCCGTTTCTTCGGGCCCGAGGAGGCCATGAGGCGTATAGAGGAGGCAGCCCGCAGATATGGTGTTGAGAAGGCCCGTATATCCGGGGGAGAGCCCACCCTCTGCAGGGAGCACCTCCTCGGACTACTGGAGGAATTCCAGGAGACGGGCCTGAGGCTCTTCATACTGGAGACGAACGGCATCCTCTTCGGCGCCGATAAATCCTACGTGAGGGCCCTGAGCCGCTTCGAGAGAGTTCACGTCAGGGTCAGCCTGAAGGCCGGGACCCCGGAGGGTTTCACGGCCAGGACGGGCGCCGAGCCTGAGGCCTTCGAGCTTCCCTTCAGGGCCATAGAGGCCCTC
>CAYNQQ010000174.1:0-2010 GCA_964399385.1 uncultured Candidatus Bathyarchaeia archaeon
TGGCGGCCCCATCGTCTCGGCTAGGGAGAGGAGCTCCTCCCTCACGCGCCTGGCCGCCTGCCTCAGGCCATCAAGCCACTCGCCCGGCAAGGCACGCCCTCTCCTGCCCTCGCCTTCGTGTGTTAAATATGCTGGTGAACGCGGGAGTAAGCCCACGCACGTGCTCGCTTACTATTAAGGCACAGGCTCTTACGAAAACCTGCAGGAAGCTTTATAAGGGCTCCTCAGGCTTCTAGGATGTCGGGGGCCGCGCCATGGGCCACCGCCACCTGGCTCTAGGAGTGCTCATGGCGCTGCTTAGCGGGCTGCTGCTCCTGACCCTCTGGGGCGCTCACATGCCCACCGCCAGGGCTGCTGACCTAGAGCCGGGGGAGATCTATTACTTCGAGATCAGCGAGTCCGAGACCAGCATAGATAGGACCGTGAGCATCTGGGTCCC
Organism: uncultured Candidatus Bathyarchaeia archaeon; assembly: GCA_964399385.1. Classification (GTDB taxonomy): domain Archaea; phylum Thermoproteota; class Bathyarchaeia; order EX4484-135; family EX4484-135; genus EX4484-135. The sequence goes on from CAYNQQ010000174.1 coordinate 440, forward strand.
TGAGAACGGCCTCTTCATGCTGACCGTGGAGGCCTTTATAACAGGCAGTCTGAGCTACCCGCTCCCACGGGCACTTGAAATAGAGTTGCATGCAGAACTCTACAGAGAGGGCACTCTCCTTCAATCTGGCACCGTGAAGGTAACAGACGATCAGATAGGCGGAGCCTTCGTCTTTGACCACCTCTTTGGGCCTCACAGCTATACTCTAAGGGTATATGGAGATAGACTCAAGGATGAGGTCGATTCTTCATACATAAGGTTTGACCTCGTGTTAATGGAGCTCTCTGAGGGCATAGACATGGTTATGTTACTTAGCATGGGCTTTGGCCAAACACTACCCCAGTATATCTACGGCACTTACACTGACCACGTGGCGTTCATTAGATACGAACCGAAGTCCTCGTATGACGAGTGGCCAGCAGGCGTTCCGTGGATTATACTTAACATGCACGACATGCTCATGAACTTCTACAGGGACGTCTTCGCCTATGATGAAGACCTACGTTGTTATGAGTTCATGGACCAGTATTACATGGAGCTCCCGGCCAAAAGCGGGAAGATCATCAGAAGTAACTTTAAGCCTCGCGGCAGGTTCTTTGACGTGTTCTGGACCAGGTTTGACGAGGATGTATTCATCCCGAGGAACTTCTTGCTGTTCCTATATCCTTTCCAAGTGGAGCCCGGCACCATGGCCTCTTCCTCTTTCGCATCATGGCTGCCCTACGATGTCCACATAAACACCTTTAGCTTCTACTTCGAGGCGAAAGCACATCAGCGCTACCTCGTGTTCTCCACGTCCACGGCCAACACGGACCTCCTCATATGCACGTGTGATGAGATAGAGACCGGGGAGCTCATCAGCATCGCGAACAGGTCCAGCGGCAAGATGCTCCACCTCCTCCCCGTGGAGTTCGAGTGCGATAAGTATGTGATACCGGCGCTGTTATGGCTTGAGGGTGAGACCTCCCCCGACTTCGAGCTAGGCGTCTGCGAGCTTGAGGAGGTGGTCGAGCCGACATCGTTGCTCGTAAACGTGGACAGCGTGCCCCCTCCTCTGGAGGACGGGCTGGTCGTCTTCTCCTGGGCCAGAGGCTTCAAGGTTCTTGATGACCTATACGCCATCTTCGAGAACGCCTTCGGCAGCCAGGTCGAGGTGCTCCATATCTCGGGGACCACCTTGGACAAGCACGTCGTTGAGGCTGGCCAGGTGGTGAGGCTCAGCCTGTCAGCCGGGGACATGCTGTTGCTCATGGGGAGGGCGCCAGGGCAGGGCAAGCTCAGCTTCACGAAGGGGCTGGTGGGCCTCTCCCTAGCCCCGCTCTCGGTGGACCTGACCGGCCTCAAGAGATTTAACGTAACGCTCTCGGTGGCCAATTACGACGTGATAGAGCACGAGGTCAGCATCAAGGTGACCTGCCCTGGCTTCCTCAAGCCCCTGAACAAGACCAGCCTGAAGATTGAGGTGCCCGCTCTGGAGCTCCTCAACATGACGTTCCTCTTCGATGTGCTGAAGCTCTCCACGGGCTTCCTCAACTTCACAATAAGCTACGATGGTGAGGTAGTGGAGAGGA
>CAYNQQ010000175.1:0-2004 GCA_964399385.1 uncultured Candidatus Bathyarchaeia archaeon
TCCCTCCCCAGCCCCTCGATGTCCTGAACGCCATGACGCAGGGCCAGATAGGCTATATGCTCCAGCAGAGCCTCCAGAACGCCCTGAGGGCCAGGGGCATCTACAGGCCCGTGGTAACCGTCATAACCCAGGTCCTCGTGAGACCTGATGACCCGGATTTCAGAGACCCGAGCAAGCCCGTGGGCCCCTTCTACACCCGTGAGGAAGCAGAGGAGCTCGCCAGGGAGAAGGGGTATAAGATAAAGAAGGTGCTGCCCGGGGGAGGGAAAGCCTATAGGCGTGTGGTCCCATCGCCCGACCCCCTGGCCATCGTGGAAGGGGAGGCCATCCGGGAGATGGTGGACCTCGGCATGGTGGTCATAGCGTCGGGCGGCGGCGGGATACCGGTCGTGGAGGAGGGAGGGGCCCTGAGGGGGGTCGAGGCCGTCATAGACAAGGACCTCGCGGGCGAGAAGCTGGCCGAGGTGGTGGGGGCCGATGTGCTCCTCATACTGACGGACATAGATAAGGTGAGACTGAACTTCGGGAAACCGGGCGAGAAGCCCATAGACGAGATGACGGTCGAGGAGGCGAGGCGATACATGGCCGAGGGCCATTTCCCGCCGGGCAGCATGGGCCCGAAGGTGGAGGCGTGCATAAGGTTCCTCGAGGCGGGGGGCGAGCTCGCCATAATAGCCCATCTGGATGAGGCCCTTGAGGCCCTGGAGGGCAGGGCAGGCACCCGCATCCTGCCCTGAGAGCTGGTGGCAAAAGCTAAAAAGAGCTGGTGGCCCGTCGTGGCGATGGGCCATGAAGTACAGGCTGATGGACGTGCTGGCCTGCCCGATGTGCAAGAAGTTCCCGCTGGAACTCCTGGTGCTCTCCGAGAGGGAGATCGAGGGGGCGGAGGCCCCCGAGGGCTTCAGGTGCTCGGATTACTGCGGTCTCGAGAGGGCCTTCCTGAAGGAGCTCGGGAGGGAGCCGGATTGCCGCTCCTGCTTCGCCAGGGAGATCGTCGAGGGCGTCCTCTACTGCCCCGGGTGCGGGCGCTGGTACCCCATAATAGATGAGATACCGCGCCTACTGCCCGACCACATCAGGGAGAAGGAGGAGATGAGGAAGGTCGAGATGGCCTTCCTCAGGAGGCACGCCGGGGAGCTCCCCGAGAAGATAACTAAGGAGGGCAAGCCCTTTAACCTGTCAGGCTGAGGGACACATGGGGCTGTGAAGAGGGCTAGATTGGCTGAGCGGTGATTGAGCGGGTGAGCTCCGGAGCCCCCATCACGGTCCCGATGCCCGATAGGGATGGCGAATAGGAAGAGCGATGGACTATGAGTTCGTCCTCAGCCCCTCTTCTCATCTCCTACGAAGAGACATCTACGAAGCGATCGCTTCCGGTATCAGCGCCAATACTGTGGCTCGGCCTCATCCCTATACTTCCCTGGCGGGTCATCCTCCAATCTCCACTTGCCCCGCCCGTAATCAAGCAATAGCCCAAGGGAGCCTATCAGCTCCCTGCTCAGGAGAGCCTCATACTCCCCTTCTATACATACCGCCTTGGCCCTCACCCAAGGAACCTCCCTATCTGGAACGTGCACACGGATCTCGATCTCGCCGAGTTCCCACATCGCGATGTGCGTGCCCCCACAGGCGATGCCCTCGCCAAGCTCGGCTTGCTCCATGTCAAAGCCGATCAGTGTGGCCAGCCGAGGGGGCAATATAATCTCGGGCTCACCAGCCCTAAAGCCCCCGTTTGCGTAGGCCCTCACGATTAAGGAGTCAGCCTGACCTGGCCTCCTCAGCTCCACCTCCAGCCACATCGCCAGCCCTCCGCTCGGAGATCTCCAACTCACGTTCATAGACCTCCCGGCGCACCAGCTTAGGCACCCTGCGCACCTTCCTCCTCAACCCAGGCCACCGTATCCCAGGGATGGCGGATTATTTTACCTTTCCCTGAAGGGCATCGGAAGTCCGGGCTCAGGAACGCCTCCTAAAAGACTTATAAGCCTTCTTACACACGGATGG
>CAYNQQ010000176.1:0-1995 GCA_964399385.1 uncultured Candidatus Bathyarchaeia archaeon
GTTTCCTCCAGGGTGGACTTGAAGGCCTCCACGAGGACGACGGGGAGCCTGTCTATGAACCCGACGGTATCTATGAGCAAGGCCACCCTATCCCCGAAGTTGGCCAGCCGTGTCGTGGTCGTAAGCGTGGTGAACAAGGACGGGCTTATCTGGACGTATTCGCCCGTCAGGGCGTAGAAGAGCGTGCTCTTGCCAGCGTTCGTGTAGCCGGACAGGGAGACGACGGGGAAGCCTATCTTCCTCCTCCTCTGCCTGTGGAGCTCCCTCTTCTTCCTGACCTCCTCGAGCTTCCTCCTTATGGTCGCTATCTGCTTCTTTATCATCTCGTAGTAGATGTCGGCCTCATACTTGCCCAAGCCCATGAAGCCCGGCTGCTCCCCCATCTTGGCCAACCTGACCTTCTCCTTCGCCCTGACGAGCTCATACCTGAGGGCCGCCAGCCTCACCTGGAGCTGTGCTTCCCGTGTTGAAGCCCTCTGGGCGAATATCTGGAGTATGAGCTGGAACCTGTCTATGGCTTCTACGCCCGTCAGCTTGGCCAAGTTGTAGGCCTGGACGGGCTTCAGCTCGTTATCGAATATGACCACATCGGCCTTGAGGCGCTTCACCATCTCGGCTAGTTCCTTGGCCTTGCCGGAGCCTATCTGATACTTTGGGTCGGGCTCCCTCACCTGCTCCAGCTGCCCCACGACCTCATAACCAGCTGCTTCCGCCAGGGCCCTGAGCTCATCCAGATGGGATTTCTGGCCCGGGAGCCTCCTCTCAACGATTATGGCCCTCGGCTTCCTGGGCATGACTTAACCCTTCTCCTCCCTAGAGGACATGGCTATTAAGTCCCCGAGCGTCAGCCCGACCTCCGGCGGCCTAGAGGCCCTCACGACGGCCTTTTCTTCTTCCCTGGCCTTGACGAGGAGCTTTATGCCCAAGGCGTGTTCCAGCTTCCTCGCCAGCAAGAAATCGGGCGCCATCTTGCCCGATTCTATACGGCTTATGACGGATGCCTTCTCCCCTATCATCTTGCCCAGCTCTTCCTGCGTCAAGCCCTTGGCCTCACGGGCCTCCTTGACCTTCCTGCCGAAGTCCTCCACGAGCTCTAGCTCCTCGGCCCCCTCGACCTTGCGCAATAGCGAGGCCGTGGCTTCCCTGGCACGCTGCATCGGCCTGCGGGCCCTGGCCTGGCCGGGCCTGTGCTCCCTCCTGCCCAGCTTCCTGAACCACTTGGCATACCTCGTGCAATCCGCACATACCACGAGCTCGGCCCCTTCTATCATGGCCAGGTAGGCTGGCCCCACTATCTCCCTGCCACAGACCTCGCACGTCCTCATGGCCATTATGCCCGAGGCGGGGAGGTTATTTAGCTCTGCCTAATGAAGTCCCCCGGGAGCACATGGACCCGGAGGTCATGAGGGAGCTCGACCTGAGGCGCCTGAGGGCCGTGGCCGATTACCAGTTCGGCCCTGGGGCCGGGGAAGCCCTCTTCCCGGACGAGGTAGAGGTGATCAGGTCCAAGACGGGCCGGATAAGGCACGTCAGGCTCAGGGGGCGCCTCCTTGCGACCCTCAGGGCCTCGGATGGCCTCCTATCGCTCACCATTCACGGTGCCGAGAGGCTGTCGGGCTTCCTGGGCCGCAGGCACAAGGTAGTGGTGGCCGAGGAAGCCGCCCCCTTCGTGGCCGAGGGGAAGAGCGTGTTCGCCAAGCACGTGCTCGAGGCCGACCCCGAGATAAGGCCGGGCGATGAGGTCATCGTCGTGGGGCCGAATGGGCGCCTACTTGCGGTCGGCAAGGCCCTGTTGTCCGGCCGGGAGATGCTCTTCTTCAGGCGTGGGGTGGCCGTCAAGGTCAGGTCGGGCGTGGCCGGGAAGGGTTCCCCCTGACCGAGAGCTAATTTAAGGCCCGAGGCCCCTTATGGCGGGAGGCCCGAGGCCTTGAGGAGGCTGTCCCCCAGGGCCATGAGGCGCATGATGAAGCAGATGGGCATGAACATGAGGCCCCT
>CAYNQQ010000177.1:0-1957 GCA_964399385.1 uncultured Candidatus Bathyarchaeia archaeon
GGAGATTACTTAGCATCACAATTAGAAAAATTAGGATTTACAGTTGAAAGATTATACAAGAGTAGGAAAGAAGCAGGACCAATAGTATTCGCAAGAGATCCAACTGAGGGAATGTGGCATATATACACTGGAGGATGGATCTCAACAGCAATAAGTAGAGATGATAGCGGAGACTTCGGATTCTTCTACACACCATTAGGATATGGAGCTTATATGAAATACGCAAAACCAGATCCATTATTCTACGAAATTGCAAGCAGATTATGGCGTGCTGATTGGAAGACATGGGAGGAGAGAATGGAATTAATGAGGAAAGCTACTATTATGGCATTGGAAGATTCATTGAGAATTTGGGTTGTTGATTTGATTTCACCTTATCCAGTTAATAAGGAGTTATTAGGAGCTGCGGACTTTTCTGGAGGATTTACTACTGCAGTTTGGTGTAGGACTGTTAGATGGAAAGGAAAAGTTGGTGGTAGGGTTAGGGCTGTTAGTAAGGGAGTATTAGTTGATCCATGGAATCCAGTTGCTGGTACAAATTGGTTATATGATGCTATCGTATTATGGTGTGTTAATGATTATGCATTCCTAACACATCCATATACTGGATTACCAATGCCAAATAGAGTAGTAAACGTAACAGTTTATGTTGAGAAGACAGTACCAGTATTAGAAAGCAAGAGTCCATGGTTAAAAGTCGTTAAAGTTGATAAAATCGAAGTACCAGGCGATGCTTGGTATGGTTGGGATGTTAAGGAGAAGAAAGTAGTTTATGCACCACCTGGAACTTATGCTAAAGCAAAAGTAGTTGTTAATTATGGTGACATATTAGGAAAAGTTAAATATCACGATGGTTCAGTAATGACCTTGGCTGATTGGGTTGCATTATGGCCATTAGGATTTGAAAGAGCAACAAATCCAGAAAGCCCATTATATGACGAATCAGCAATACCAGGATTTAGACAATGGAGAATTAACTTTAGAGGTAGAAGAATAGTAAGTGAACACCCATTAGTCATTGAGTACTACACCAACTATACTAACATAGAACCAGAATTCATAGCTCGTGCTGTTGCTGGCTGGCCCAACATGCCATGGCATGTAGTGGCTCTCGGCATATTAGCTGAGGAGAAAGGATTATTAGCATTTTCAGATTATAAAGCTGATAAAACAAAGAGAGAATGGATGAATTACATTGGTGGTCCAAGCTTAGCAGTCCTTAAAGATTGTTTAGAAGATGCATTAAAGACTGGCTATATACCATTCAAAGAGTTTGCAAGCAAATACATAACACCAGATGAGGCAAAGGCAAGATATGAAAACTTAAAGAAATGGTATGACAAATACGGGCACTTCTGGGTAGCAAGTGGACCATACTACTTATACAAAGCTGACTTCACTGCACATATAGCAGTCGTTAAAGCTTGGAGAGAATATCCATTCAAAGCTGATAAATTCGCATGGTTAGCAGAGCCACCAGTACCAGAAGTAACGCTCAGCGTTCCCGAGCAAGTAGTCCCAGGATTAAAGGCTGTATTCAACATATCTATAACTTATGCTGGAAAGCCATATCCAGCTGAGAAGATAGAATTCGTTAAATGTCTATTATTAGATGCCGCAGGGAACTTGATCTATAAAGGAGATGCTAAATTGGTAACTGCTGGTCTCTATTCATTTGAGGTACCAGCAATTGAAACTGGTAAAATGACTCCTGGAAGCTATAAGGTCATGGTTATTGCAACAAGCACTGATGTAGCTGTACCAGCAATGACTGAGAAACCAGTAGTAGCAATTCCACCAATAAGCTATTTCCAGACAGTGATTGCTTCAACTAGAGAAGAAGTATTAGCTAGAGTTAGTGGTGTTGAATCTGCTATCGAGTCATTGAAAGGAGAAGTTTCAGGATTAAGAGGATCTGTAAATACTGCTACAATGCTTGCAGCTGTTGCAGTAGTAC
>CAYNQQ010000178.1:0-1920 GCA_964399385.1 uncultured Candidatus Bathyarchaeia archaeon
CCCTGGTGCACCTACAAGCCTGAGGAGGTAGAGGCCCTCGTGGTCAAGCTGGCCAAGGAGGGCCACCCGCCCAGCATGATAGGCATAATACTCCGGGACCAGTACGGCATACCGCTCGTCAAGCCCATAACCGGGAAATCCATAACGCAGATACTGCGCGAGCACGGCCTCGCGAGACCGATACCGGAGGACCTGGAGAACCTGCTGAGGAAAGCGGCCAGGATAGCGGCCCACCTCGAGAAGCACAGGAAGGATTACCACAACAAGAGGGCTCTCCAGATCGTCGAGGCCAAGATACACAGGCTCGCCAAGTACTACAAGCGCAAGGGCATCCTGCCGCCCGACTGGAAGTACGAGCCCAAGGCCGCCGCCATAGGATAGGTGGCCCAGATGCCCATCAGCCTGGACCTCTTCGGCCGCGAGGGCTTTATGAAAGCGGCCAGGAGGGCCTCCGAGGTCCTAAAGAGGTGGGTCAGCTCCGGGGAGCCCATAACCATAATATCGCATGTAGATGCAGATGGCATAACAGCAGCCTCCATAATAGCCTCCTGCCTCTACAGGCTCGAGGTGCCCTTCAGGGCCAGGATAGTCCCCTGGCTCGATAGGGATATGGTGGAGGAGCTGGCCTCCGGGCCCGAGGGACCCATAGTATTCACGGACATAGGGAGCTCCTACATGAACCTCCTGGCCGAGGGGCTCGGGACGAGGGAGGTCCTCGTGCTCGACCACCACCCGCCCGTGGGGAAGCCTCCCCCAGGCTGGGTCGAGGTGAACCCGCACAACCACGGTCTTGATGGCACCTCTGATGTGAGCGGGGCGGGCGTGGCCTACCTCGTGGTCAGGGAGTTCGGGGATGAGATGAGGGACCTGGCCCCCCTGGCCGTGATAGGAGCGCTCGGGGACCTCCAGGACAGGCGGGAGGACCGCTCCCTCGGGGGCCTGAACGAGATAGCCGTGGAGGACGCCGTAGGGCTCGGCCTCGTGGAGGTAAGCAAGGACCTCGTCTTTTACGGCCGCGAGACCAGGCCCATACACAAGGCCATGGCTTACACGAGCAGCCCCTACATACCCGGCATAAGCTACCAGGAGGACAACGCCTTCGCGGTCCTGGCCAAGGCCGGGATAAAGGTCAAGGAGGACGACCGCTGGAGGACGGTCAGCGATTTATCCGAGGAGGAGAAGAAGAGGCTCCTGGATACCATAGCCGGTTTCCTGGCTTCGCGAGGCCACTCGCCGGAGTTGGTCAACAAGCTCGTGGGAACGGTCTACACGCTCGTGGGGGAGGAGCCCTGGACCCCCCTCAGGGATGCCCGCGAGTTCGCGTCCCTGCTCAACGCCTGCGCCAGGATGGAGAAGCCCGATGTCGGGATAGCGGTCTGCATGGGCGATAGGTCCAGAGGGCTCGAGGAAGCCCTCTCCCTCCTCGAGGAGTACAGGTCCCGCCTGGCGAGGTGCCTCGCCAAGATGCAGGAGCCGGGCGTGGTGGAGGAGCTCGGGCGCCTGGTCGTGGTCCACGGGGGCTCCTGGATGGGCGATAGGATGGTGGCCGCCGTGGCCTCCATAGTGTCATCGGGCATGGCGGGCTCGGGCAAGGTCTTGGTCGTCTACGCCTTCGAGGAGGACGGGAAGCACGCCAAGATATCGGCCCGCGTGCCCCCGGAAGGGCCGGAGATAGATATAGGGGCCCTCATGAGGGACCTGGCCGCCAGGTTCTCCGGCCTCGGGGGAGGCCACGATGTGGCGGCCGGGGCCAGGATACCGGCTGACTCGGTTGGCGATTTCATAAGAGCCCTCGGGGAAGCCCTGGGGAAAGCCGAGGCCCGTAAGAGTTAGCTTTATAACGCTCCTCCTCCCCAGCCACCGGCGGGAGCGGGCCCGTAGCTCAGCAAGGTAGAGCGGCGGGCTCTTAACCCGTTGGTC
>CAYNQQ010000179.1:0-1919 GCA_964399385.1 uncultured Candidatus Bathyarchaeia archaeon
CCAGCACCTTGCCCGGGTCCTCCCCTGCCTTAACACGCCTCGCGAACTCCTCCCAAAGGTGGGCTATGGGCTTGCCGCAGGTAAAGCACCTCATCGGGATTATCATGCTCTCAGCTCCTCCCGCCCCGGCACGGGGGAGGAGCCAAGGATATTAATAAGCGGTGCGGTCTATCCCAAAGGGGACCCGACTTGCTTGAGGAATTGAAGGCCAGGAATTACAAGAGCCTTAAGGACCTGAGGTTAAAGCTCGGGAAATTTAACGTCCTGATAGGGCCTAACGCCAGCGGGAAATCTAACATCATGGATTGCCTGGCGTTCCTGTCCGGGCTGGCCAGGAGGTATTCCTTAAGGGCTCTCTTGAGCGAGCGCGGCGGTTTCGACCACGTGACCTTCGGTGGAGAAGCCGAGGAAATCCAATTAGGAATTAGCGTTAGGATAAACGATGAGAGTTTCTCCTATGAGGTCACTATTACGGGTGTGGAGTGGCGTGAGGTTCTGAGAGGGCCTTCCGGCACCACTTTGGGGGAACGGCCGGGCCACAACTGCTCCTCAGAGTGTTTCTCGAAAGCCCCCAAGCTGGCCGAGTTCATGGCCTCCTGGGCCTTCTATAGCTTCCTGACCCCGTCCATGAGGGCCCGCCGCCCGGTCAGGAGGGCCCTGAGACTCGAGCCGGATGGCTCAAACCTGGCCCAGGTTCTGATGACGCTGGTCCACGAGGAGCCGAAGGTATACCGGAGGATAGAGGAGACCCTCAGGCAGGCCATTCCTGAGGTCGAGGAACTCCTAACTCCGCTGACGGAGGATGGGGAAACCTACATAGCGGTAAGGGAGAAGGGCTTCACCAAGCCCTTTGATTACCACCAACTCTCGGACGGGACGCTCAAGCTCCTGGCCTACATAACGGCCGTCTCGCTCCCGGGCACGGGGTTGATATGTTTTGAGGAGCCGGAGAACTTCATACACCCGCACCTGCTCGAGATGCTGGTGGACCTCCTGAAGAAATGCGATAAACAGGTCATTCTGGCTACACATTCGCCCCTGCTGGTCGATTTGATCGAGCCGGAGGACGTAATCATTATCGAGAAAGACGAGGAAGGGGCGACCGTGGCCAGGCGAATAGAGGACCCGGACGAACTCAGGAGGAAGCTAAACGAGCTTGGAGTGGGCCTGGGCGATTACTGGTCCAGCGGTGCCTTAGGTGGGATCCCTTGAAGGGCCTAATCGTTGAAGGCCCTCCGGATAGGGCTTTCGTGCTCGAGCTGGCCAGGAGACTAAGGGCCAGCGTCAAGGTGAGGATGGCCGGGCGCGGCTGGAGAAAGATAGCGGCTTACGTGCGCGAGCTCCTCACGTCCGGCTGCGACAAGGTGATGGTGCTCTTAGATAGCCACTGCTCCGACCCCGAGGCCTGGCTGAGATTCATCTCGGAGAAGCTGAGACAGCAGGGCCTGGGTCAGTATATAGATGGCGGTAGGCTTAGGTTGTGCGCGGTCGTCCACGCCCTCGAGGCCTGGCTGTTGGCCGATGAAAATGCATTAGCCGCCCTACTGGGTAGCGAGGTCGAGGTGCGCGTGAGCCCGGGGGAGTCCTGCAGACCAGACGAGGAATTAGGCAGGGTATTCTGCTGGGCCACGGGCTCCAGGAAGCGATATAATAAGGGCTTGAGGAATGTCAGGGAGCTGGCCAGAAGGCTATCCCTTGAGGAAGTAAGTCGTAAATGCCCTTCCTTTGCCGACCTGGTGGCCTTCCTTAGAGATACCTGATGACGCCATGTTTTTACCACAGCTTACCACGGCTGTTGTGAGCCTTGAGCGAGGCCGAGAGAAGGGCAGCCGAATGGCTGAAGGAAGGGGCGAGGATGCTCCCTGAGGCCTGCCCTGAGTGCGGCTCCCCCTTATTCGATAGGAAGGGCGAGATATGGT
>CAYNQQ010000180.1:0-1911 GCA_964399385.1 uncultured Candidatus Bathyarchaeia archaeon
ACTAAGTCGCAGAGGTCCTTAAGGTCGGCCAAGAGCTCCCTGACCGGCACGGGCCTGAAGGATAAGTTGGCCCTACCTTGCCCCAACTCGGTCCATCTACCCCCTCAGGGCTGAGTTAGCTACTCACGGCGGGATATAAGCACTGCGGGTAGGGGGCCCGGAAAGCGATATAGGGGCCTGGGGGCCCGGCCGGTGAGGTGGGCGGGCATGAAGCTCGGGAAAGCTGAAGTGGAGGACACGTTCTCGGAGCTCTTCCCCATGTGGGTCTCCAGGGTCCTCATCACGGCCGAGGAGGAGAAATGGGCCCTGATAGCCGCCCAGGAGGCCACCGGCTTCGCGACCAGCATAATAGGCTCGCCAGCCGAGGCCGGCATCGAGGGGCCCGTGGGGCCGGACGAGACCCCCGACGGGAGGCCGGGCTACCTCATACAGATCTACCAGAGGAACTGGAGGCTCCTCAGGGACCAGCTCATAGCCAGGATAGGACAGTGCGTCCTCACCTGCCCTACCACGGCCGCTTTTGACGCCACGCCCGAGCCGAGGAGGAAGCTAAGGGTGGGCAGGGCCATAAGGCTGTTCGGGGACGGCTGGCAGAGGCCGGCCGTCCGGTATGGCCGTAGGGTGTGGCGCATACCCGTCATGGAGGGCGAGTTCGTGGTGGAGGATTCCTTCGGGGCCAGGATCGGCGTGGCGGGGGGCACGGTCATAATAATGGCTAGGGATAGGAAATCAGGCCTCAGGGCCGCGGAGGCAGCAGCAGAAGCCATGAGGTCCGCGGGGAACGTCATACTGCCCTTCCCGGGCGGCATCTGCCGGGCTGGCTCGAAGGTCGGCTCGAGGAAGTACAAGCTCCCGGCTTCCACGAACGACCCCTACTGCCCCAGGCTGAGGAAGCTCGTGGAGGAGACAAAGGTCCCGGAGGGCGTGAGGTGCGTTTACGAGCTCGTCGTGAACGGCCTCACGCTCGATGACGTGAGGAAGGCCATGGCCGCCGGCATAAGAGCCGCCTCCGAGGTCGAGGGCGTGGTTCGCATAACGTCCGCCAACTACGGCGGAAAGCTCGGCCCGATAAAGGTGTACCTGAGGGAGCTCATCGCCCCCTGAGGCCCGTGGTCAGCCCAGCCCTCACACGTCGAATAGCAATCTCACCAGCAGGCTGCCGCCCCTCCTCCACTCACGCACTATTATATAGGCGGTCGAGGGCAGGACCACCGCGTAGATTAGGAGCGTGGCGAGAACGAAAGGGCCGGTCCCGGGCTGCAGGCCGGCCCACCGCTCGAAGCCCGAGGCCAGAGACCTCCCGAGCTCCGTGTGGGTGAAGGGCACGAGGGCCAGCACGTTAGAGCTCGTGAAGGGGAAGAAGAGCGGGTTGTAGTAGTGGTGGACGGCATCTATGAGGACATGGGATAGGTTCCCGAGGGCGGAGGCCGTGTAGAGCCTCCTGAGGCCCGGTCTCTCCAGCCCTTCCGGCGCGAAGAGCCTGTAGGCCGCCAGGGCCATCAAAATGGCCGCGAGGGAGCCGAGGGTGAGACAGCCCAATATGCTGTGGAGGACGAGCCTGTGGTAGGGCACGTAGAGGACCCCGAGCCTATCCAGGATTATGAAGACGAGGCACTCGAGGTCCGGGGCGAAGGAGCCCATGGCCAGCCCGGCCATATCTATATCGCGGCCCAGCCTCCTCCCGGCCTTCCTGATGGCGTAGGCCAGCACGTAGTGGAAGGGCGTCAGCGGCATGAGAAGCCCGTGTTAAACACCCCTTATATGGCTTATGCCGAACGCGGGTCAATCAAGTGATTAAGAGCTCTATAGGCCTGGGCATGGGGGAGGGCTTATATCTCCCTTCTGGAGCTGTCCCAACGGGTGCGGGGGTTCCCGAGCCAGGTCAAAGGGGCGGGCCTGAGGCGCCCGTGG
>CAYNQQ010000181.1:0-1897 GCA_964399385.1 uncultured Candidatus Bathyarchaeia archaeon
TCCGGGCTCAGGAACGCCTCCTAAAAGACTTATAAGCCTTCTTACACACGGATGGCTGGCGATGAGCATTACTCCCGGCACTGAGCCCGCCGGTGCCGGGCGGGGCCGTGATGTGCCGAGCTTCAGCGAGCCAGGGGCCGTGAAGAACACCGGATAGGCCGAGTGGGCCTGGGGCCCGTGAGGAACCGTGTGAGGGCGGAGCCCTACACGCTTATTAAGGTCCAGATGGCCCTATTCCCCGGCCGTGATGAGCGTCGGAACTTGAGAGGGCCCCTATGACCGGAGCCACGGGACCCTCTCTGAGCCTCTAACGCCCGCAGGCCCTCCTCGCCCTCAGGATGGTCTCGGCCTTCCTCAGGTCAGCTGGCGTGTTCACGTTCAGGAAGGTGGTCAGGCCCGGGTCGAGCTGCTCTATGACCTTGGTCGACACATACCTGACCCGCCCGAGTTTCGCGAGGAAAGACCTCATGTCGTAAGGGCCCCCGGACCTCAGGAGCTCCAGGCTGGCTCTGGCGGCCTTCCCGGTCCTGTAAACGGCCTGGAGGGGCTCTATGAAACCGTTAGGCCACCTCGGGACCACGGCATTCATGTAGCTCAGGACCTCGAGGAGGAAGGAGAGCACGGCCCTCGAGACCAGGGGCATATCGCAGGCCAGGACGAGAGCCACGTCAGCCCTGGCCGCTCTCAGGCCCGTCGTGAGGCCCAGCAGAGGGCACTTAGGGCCTGCCTCCTCGTCAACCACCACCCTCGGCTCCGCCGGGAGCTCCAGCCCGCTTAGGATTTCGGCCTGCTCCTCCGTGCTGACCACCACTATGGTCTCCTCGGCCAGGCCGGAGACGGCCTCGAGGACGTAGCTGAGCATGGGCCTCCCGCAGAGCTCGAGGACGGCCTTGAACCTCCCGGATAGCCTTCTCGAGGCCCCTCCCGCCAGTATTATGGCAGATGCCATGCCCAGCCCTCACGGTAGGACTTGGTCTCCCGGCCCCGTCCTCTCCTCGGCCAGCCTGAGGAGTTCCTCCGTGGCCCTCGCGATCCGCATCAGGTAGGGCCTCCCGCTCCACTCAGCCCTTACCTTATTTATGAGGTTGCCCACCTCCTCGGGCCTCGGGACCCCGAGCAACCGCATGAAGGCCCTCGCCCTCAGGAGGCCTAAGGCCCTGCCAGCTGTCCCGGACCCCCCGGATTCCCCCGGCGGGGGGCTCGGCTCCGAGGGCGCCACGGGTATGATGTCGCCGAAGCCCAGGAGGCGGCCCAGCAGGCCCTTGTGGACCACCACGTCCGTGATGGCCTCGTAGCGCAGGGACCTCTCGTCCCTGGTGAAGAACTCCTTGACCATGAGTATCCTCTGGTCGGTTATGTAGTACTTGTGCCCCCTCCTGTAGGCATCCGTCAGGAACAGACCGATTAGGCCCCCGGCGATGGCGAGGGCGCCGAGGGCACCCGGGCCCACGCCGCACCTGAGGGCGAGGAAGGAGCCCGCCGCGCAGAGCAGGACCGAGAGGACGAGGGGCCGAGAGCTGATGTCCAGGATGTATAAGACGAGGGGAATGGCCAAGACCAGGCCCCACCAGACCGCCAGGATGACCAGGGCCTCCATGGACGAGGGCATGCCCGCTGGCCACGCGGACATGAGCCTCGAGATGAGGTAGCTGAAGCAGGCCCCCATCACGACGTAGTAGAGGCAAATAGATATGTGCCTTAGGAAGGCCAGGGGGTGGGGGCGGAGTTCCATGAGGACTTCCTCATCCTCGAGCAGCGTGGGCCCTGCCAAGCCCTCGGCACCGGGGGCCGGGCTATCCCGGCCTTACTTATGTCTTTCAGGCCTGGTCTTGTTTAGGCCTGGACCGGCCGGCCAAGACGGCTTGTCTCGGCCGTGCCCCACGGCCATGACGGGGGA
>CAYNQQ010000182.1:0-1886 GCA_964399385.1 uncultured Candidatus Bathyarchaeia archaeon
GGGCACGATTTCCTCTACGTGCTCTACGATAACGAGGCCTACATGAACACGGGCATCCAGCGTAGCGGCGGGACCCCGAAGTTCGCCTGGACCACCACCTCCCCGGCTGGGGAGGTCCTCAAGGGCAAGCTCGAGGCCAAGAAGCCCTTGGGCTTCATAGTGGCCGAGCACCGCGTACCTTACGTTGCCACGGCCTCGCCATCGGAACCTCTCGACCTGATAAGGAAGGTCAGGAAAGGGCTCGAGGTAGAAGGGCCTGCCTTCATCCACGTCATCTGCCCCTGCCCGAGGGGCTGGCGCTTCGACCCCGGCCTGACCATAAAGGTCGCGAGGCTGGCCGTCCAGACCTGCTTCTTCCCCCTCTGGGAGTGCTACTGGGAGGACGGGGAGCAGGTCTACCGGCTGACGGGCCCGAGCAGGCTGATAGCAGAGGTCCCGGAGCTCAAGCTGCCGGTCGAGTACTACCTGGCCGTCCAGGGGAGGTTCTCGCACCTCTTCAGGCCCAAGAGGCTGGACCGGCTCATAGCCGAGATACAGGCCGAGGTGGACGCCAACTGGAAACTACTATTAAGAAGGGCGGGGATGGCGTGAGGAGGCGGGAGGTATTGGCCGAGGAAGCCCTGCTCGGGTTTGAGGAAACGCTCGGCAAGAAGGTCGTGGAGGCCGGGCTCTGCGCTGGCTGTGGCTCCTGCGTCCTCAACTGCCCCTTCTGGGTCATAGGCTTCAGGGAGGGGAAGCCCCAGCTCATAGAGGAATGCCCAGTCTGTGGCGTTTGCTCCCAGGTCTGCCCGAGGTATGAGTTCGACGTGGGGAGGGTGGAGGAATTCGCCTTCGGGAGGAAGCGCAAGCCAGACGAACCGTTCGGTGTCGTGAGGGAGGGAGGCCTTGTCCTCGCCAGGTCGAAGGACCCGGGGGTGCTGGAGGTCTGCCAGGACGGGGGGCTCGTGAGCTCCCTGCTCATAACGGCTGTCGAGAAAAAGCTCGTGAAAGGGGCCATATTATCGGGCGTGAAGGAGGGCATGCCCTTCTACCCTGACGTAAGGGTGGCCTACTCCAGGGAGGAGATACTGGCCTGCGCCGGGAGCCGGTATTCCTTCTCGGATAAGCTCGTCCTCGGCATGGGCCTGGCTGGCGCCTACTGGCTGGCCGAGAAGCTGAAGGACAGGGAGGCCCACTTCGCCTTCGTGGGCCTGCCCTGCCAGGTCCAGGCCGTGAGGCTCATGCAGATGCTCCCCAACCCGCCCGTGAGCTGGTCGGAGGCCATAAAATACGTGATAGGGCTCTTCTGCACCGAGACCTTCACCTACGAGGGCCTCAAGTCCTACCTGGCCAGCCACGGGATAGAGCTGGACCAGGTGAGGAAGACGAACATAAAGGCGGGGGAACTCCTGGTGGAGCTGAAGACGGGCGAGGTCAGGAAGCTCGACCTCAAACCCCTCCTCCAGCACAGGAGGGAGGGCTGCAATGTCTGCTGGGACTTCTCGGCCGAGTTCGCGGATATATCCGTGGGCAGCCTCGGCTTGGAGGGCTGGAACATAGCCATAATAAGGTCCGAGAGAGGAGAGGAGCTCTTCAAGGCGGCCGTCGAGGCGGGCATAGTGGAGACGAGGCCGGTGGAGGAGGAGCCGAGGGTCCTGCGCGTGCTGAGGAGGCTCACGAGGGAGAAAAAGAAGAGAGCTCGCCCGGCCGGGGGCTGACCCCCTCAAGCTTTTATAAGATGGCTCCCCCGGGCCAGCGTGGGATTCTTGCCCGAGGGGGCTCCGCCCTATGACTCGGTCATAGTGAGGTTTGGGCCGGAGATAGGGGTCAAGAGCAAGCCCGTGAGGCTGAGGTACGAGCGCCTGGTCGTGAGGAACGTCAAGAAGATGCTGAGGCTCCACGGGATA
>CAYNQQ010000183.1:0-1885 GCA_964399385.1 uncultured Candidatus Bathyarchaeia archaeon
CCTCACGAGGAGCATGGCCAGGTTGACGGTCTTATCGGCCATGACGAAGAGGAGGCTCCTCCCCGCGAGCCTCAGGACGAATATGTTGTTCTCGGCCCTGACCAGGAGTTCCTCGAGACCACCGGCCCTCGCCTTCTCGAGGATGGGCAGTAACCTCCCCATGGTCTCCAGGATATCCCGGCCCCTGAGGGCCAGCCTCCTCTCGTCGAGGCCGGTCCTGAACCACCTGAGGAACTCGGTCCCCGTCTCGCCCACCACCATTATGAAGAACACGCCCGGGAGAGCCGTCAGGCCCTGGACTGCCTCCCTGAGGGCGGCCTCTACGCTCACCTCGGGCGTCGGGGTCGTAGCTAAACCCCATAACTCGTCCGATCCCATAGCGTCCATGCTCGGCCCCTCAGGCCGGAGGAGATCGGCTAAATAAACAATACTGCTCCCCGGCGCCCGACCTTCCCGCATAGATGCCGATCGCGCTCTCCTTCCGTCAGCAGGTCTATTTTGCCCGCTACGGCCCGGGCCTTCTCAAACTTAAAAACTACATCTTCTTCAGGTCAGAATGACGAAAAAACACGGGCATGGGGGCCCGGGCATGAAGATGAAGGTCGTGCTCACCGCCCAACTGGCCTCCCTCACCGCCTCCTACCTCTTAGCCGGGAGGCCCGTGGCATGGGGCCTGGCCCTCTCCTGGCCCGTGGCCTTCTACCTGGCCACCAGGGATAAGGCCAATACCGTCAGGGTGGCCCTGTGCTCCTCCTCGGCCCTGATGCCCCTCCTTCTCGTGCCGCTCCCCTGGCTGGCCTCCCTGGCCCTCAATGACGAGGCCCTGAGGAGGGCCTGGAGGTGGAGGTTCATAGTGTTCACGGGCTGCGATGGGTCCGGGAAATCGAGTCACGCCAGGGAGACGGCCAGATGGCTGGCGGAGCAAGGCATAGATGCCGTTTACTTCCACTTCTTCAGGAACCCGCTCCTCACGTCCCTATCGGTCCTGAAGAAAACCGTCTTGAAGGTGCCGGAGGAGGAGGTCATGACCTACACGCCGAGGTTCAGGGAACACCTTAGGGCCCACTGGCTCCCGAAGCTCAGGCCCATAGTGGGCTACATAGACAACTGGCTTTACATCTCCCTGGTCCTGCTGAAGAACCTGTTAAGAGGGAGGTGGGTGGTCGTCGACCGCTACTTCTACGATTTCTACGTGAGGTTCAAGTGCCTCGGCTACCCGATGCCGAGGGTGCTCAAGTGGTTCTACACCAGGCTGGTCCTCAGGCCAGCCCTCGTGATCGTCATGGAGGTGAGGCCGGAGGTATCCCTGGCGAGGAGGAGCGGCGAGCACCCCCTCTGGTACTACAGGAGGGCCCTAAGGGAGTACAGGGCCCTGGCGGGGGAACTCGGGGCCTTCGTGCTGAACACCGAGCGGCCCTTCGAGGAGGTCCAGGAGGACATAAACCGGCTGGTGGGCCTGTGCCTGCGGTGGAGGAAGCCTTCTTCTAGCAACCCTTAAGTCAAAAAGGAAGTACATCCCGTGCGGTGGGCCCATGTCGGAGAAGAAGTATAAGTTCCCGAGCGAGGAGTGGATTAAGGCTTTCAAGGAGGAATTGAACAGGAACAAGGCCTACGAGGAAGCTGCTAAGGACTGGGAGGGCGATTTCCTCTTCATAGTAACGCCCGACGAGGGCCTGGACCGGGAGTACGTGTTCTACGTGGACCTCTACCACGGGAAATGCCGTGAGGCCTGCATGCTACCCAGCAGGGAGGCCAGGAAGACGGCCTACATCTTCGAGGGGCCATACTCGAACTGGAAGAAGCTGATAAGAGGCGAGATAGACCCGATAAAAGGCCTCCTCACGAGGAAGTTCAAGCTGAAGGGGAGCATGGCCAAGATACTGCG
>CAYNQQ010000184.1:0-1868 GCA_964399385.1 uncultured Candidatus Bathyarchaeia archaeon
CGCCCTCCCGCTCCATGGCCTTCAGCCTTATCACGCCCGTGGTGGTCTCCTCGAAACCACATATCACGCGACCGGCCAGGCCCTTGTGCTCCTCGTGAATGGTCGTTATCAGGTCGGCCCCGTCGTCGTGGACCAGCCTCGGCCCGTGAGATATGACCTGCCTTATGCACCAGTAATACTCGTCCCTCGTCTGGCCCCGCCAGGCGAAGACATGGATGCCCTCCTCGGCCAGGGCCGCGGCTACCGCATCATTGGTCGAGAGGGGGTTGGAGCCGCAGAGGGCCACGTCGGCCCCTCCGGCGGCCAGGGTCCTGACGAGGACGGCCGTCTCCTTCGTGACGTGGAGGCAGCACCCTATCCTCAGGCCCTCGAGAGGCTTCTCCTTTTCGAAGCGCTCCCTTATCTTCATCAGGACTGGCATGTGCTCCTCGGCCCAGCTTATCAGCTTCCTGCCCTCAGCGGCCAGGCCTATGTCAGCTACCCTGAAATCGGGCACTCACCACACCCCTCGGAGGCCATGCGGCCTCCGGCCGTAAAAGCCTCGACCCGAGCCGCCCCATCGGGGGCGGGGCTCGGGGAAGGGCGTGCCGTTCACCTCTCAGCGCTCGGTCTTCCTCGTCATCGCCATACCGGAGTGAGGACTGGTCTCTGATTAACCTTAACCGTCCTCCGGGCACCGTCAGAGCTCCATCAGGCCGTCCTGGCCTCGCTCCTCCTCAGCTTGTCCTTGGGCTCCCACCTGAACCTCCAGAGCCCCTCGGCGAAATCCTCGACGGCTATCTTCAGGGCCCCGGCCAATCTATCGCTTATCAGAGGCTCATCGGCCAGGTGGGATACCACGATGTCCGTCTCAACCTCGTCGGAGGAGGCGTCCTCGGCCACGGCCTTCACCATGACCGCCCTCCTGATTATCCATACCCTGAGAGGCCCCCCGGCCGTCTCGAAGACGGCCTCGATAGCGTTCTCGCCAGGAGGCCACAGCTTTAGCTCTTTGGCCAGGCCGACGGGCACGAGGAGCTGGGGCGTATCTGCCTCATAACCGCTGTTGACGAGCCCTACTACCTCCTTAATTAGATTTCCCCTCCTCAGCCTCAGTCTTATCCTCACGGCCAACCAGGACACCTCTCGCGTCTATCCTGCCCACCCTCACGACCCTGGCCTTAACCCTCCCGACCCTCATCAAGCGCCCCTTGACCTACATTACCGAATCCCCGGTTATAAATCTGGCCGGGCGGGGTGAGCAGACGGCGCGAATGCTTATAGGAAGCAGGATCAGATGAGCTTAAGGTGGTAGGGGCTGAGGAGGATAGGGAAGTTCAGGCGGAGGAGGAAGCCCAGGCGGATCGGCAAGTTCGCGCGCCTGAGCCGTTAGGTGGTCCGGCATGGTCGTGAGATTGAGGGTCAGGCTGAGGTCCTCCTCGGGCGAACTCGTGACGAACGCCCTGGCCAACTCGGGTTACGAGGCCGAGGAGCCCGAGGTCGTCCTACCAGTGGGGGTGGCCGAGAGGCTTGGTCTCTACCCAAGCCTCCCCAGCGGCACCGAGGTCGAGGAGTACGTCGGCGTCGGCGGCTCCATCGTGAGGGCCTTCAGGATCAGGGGGGCCATCGAGCTCTCCGTCATAACCGGCGATAGGACGGGGGGCCCGGTGAGGGCCACGGCCGTCATAACGCCTGGGGAGGAAGAGGTGATCCTGAGCGATAAAGCGCTCGATGCCCTGGGCGTGGTCCTCCTCAGGCCTGGGGCGGGCATCTGGCGCTTCATAGACGACCGTCCGGGCGTCGAGAGGACGAGCGAGCGTAAGGAGCTGTGGTGAGCGGTTAGATCTTGGTGGGCCGGCCCGGATTTGAACCGGGGACCTCCTCCGCGT
>CAYNQQ010000185.1:0-1851 GCA_964399385.1 uncultured Candidatus Bathyarchaeia archaeon
GATCTAATATTAGTATCGCATGCTCATAGTGACCACGTGAGTGGTAGTCTCTTAAGGAAAATTAGAAGCATACCCATAGTAATGAGTGAACCCACTTATGAAATTCTCTATGGAACTAAGAGACGTAAACCTCAAAATTTTATCATTATAAATGAAGGTGAAGTTAAAGAGATAAACAACATAGAGGTCAGAGCTATAAACGCAGGACATTGCGTAGGCAGTCTGCAATTTTTCTTGAATACTGATCCTTCAATACTTTTCACAGGAGATTTCAATTTACAAAGCAGAATAATATTAAATCCGGCAAAGATTTTGGAAAGTGATGTTTTAATAATTGACGCTACATATGGCGATCCTCGATATATATTCCCAAAAAGGTCAAAACTCTATAAAACTCTACTTGAATTAATTAGAGACTTATTAGAAGTTAATGATTATATCTTCATTGCAGCAAGGACTTTAGGGACTTCTCAAGAAATAACAGCTCTCCTTAATATGTCAACATTGGGAATTGACATTTTAGCAGAACCTCGTATCTTTTTCATGAATAAGATACATGAGAAATATGAAGATAATTTACAAAGTTATCATATAATCAATGATTTGAATAAAATTGATAAGTTTAAAGGCGTTATCTTAATTTCACTAAGTAAGTCATATACTTTCAAAAATGATAAACCGATTATAACTTGTACTGGATGGGCAGCTACTTGGAAAAATTTACTATCATTGCCTATATCGAGTCATTCAGATTTTAATGATATAATTACATATATTAAAAAAAGCAAGGCAGAATACGTTGTTCCAGTTTATGGATTTATTGAAAAAATTTCTAACATAATTTCTGAAGAATTAGGAGTTAAGGTAATAAGATGTGATAAGTGAAAGTAATATTTCATGTTAAAGTTATATCTTTTATTGAAAATAATTCAAAAGAATGATTTTGAAATTAAATAACCCCTTTATTTCATATGAGAAAAAGAGGAATTTAATCAATCTTAAATATTTGGCTAGGATTAATCTGCAGGTTTGAACCTATCCTTTAACTTTTCAAGTACTTGAGGTAATGTAGTGTATTCCATTTCTTCCATTGGTAATCTATGAGGCTCAAATGGACCATGTCTTCTTATATAATTAGCTATATTTTGTGCCCATGTTCTTGTAAAGTCAAATGCTGGGTCATCGAATAAGTCGTTTGGACCTTCTAATCTTCCTTCACATACTTGGAATCCCAATGCTACAACTCTCGGAGGACCGTCAAACCTTGTACATTTAGCATTTCTTAAAGGTACTGGCATTAATGGTCCCATATGACTTCCTCTCATCCATCCTTCAACTAAGTGTGGGAAGGAGAATGCTTCAAGTACTTCTCCTACTGCTGGTAATCCGTGCTGTGCTCTAATGATGAGCACTGGATCATCTTTGCCTACGTATCTTCCAGCTATCAGGCTTAGTCTCGTAACACTGGCAACAGCAGCTATTAAGTTATCACTTTTTCTCCATACTCTTCTAATAACGTATCTTTCGTAAGAACCTATTAAGGCTAGTAAGTCATACATTTCTTCAGGAGCATTTAGAACTACAACTTTATTTTCAAGTGTATCCATTACTTCAAATTTAAATCCATCATGCATTTTAGGATCAATTACTAATCCAGCCGTGTTAAATGGATCAGCAAATATCTTGAATAATGGATAATTCCACGCAGAAGGAGCCGTCTTATCAGCAGCAAATACTATGATTGGTTCACTGGGTCTTTCTTCGATTTCCATTTCTGCTACTCCTGGTCCCATTCCTCTTACGTTTCCACTAAATGTCTCTGCTAGTAGGTCTTGACCAGCTCCATATAGC
>CAYNQQ010000186.1:0-1825 GCA_964399385.1 uncultured Candidatus Bathyarchaeia archaeon
TCCACGAAGTCCTCGGGCGGGATGAGCTTCACGTCCTCGAGGGCCTTCATGACCATCTCCTCCCTCTCCTCCGGCTTCCCTATGTCGTGTATGAGAAGCGGTTCCTCCAGTATCTCGCCGATCTTCATCCTCGGGTTGAGGGCGCCGTAGGGGTCCTGGAATATCATCTGTATCTCCTTCCTCAACGGCTTATACCACTTCTGGGGGAGGGCGGCTATGTCTATGTAGCCATCGTAGTCCTTGACACGGCCGCCTGAGAGCTTCTTGACCTCCTCAAGCACCTTCTCGCTCGGCTTGTAGATTATGGAGCCAGCCGTCGGGTCGTAGAGCCTCATTATGACCTTGCCCGTCGTGGTCTTCCCACAGCCCGACTCGCCAGCGAGACCGAAGATCTCCTTGGGCATGACATCGAAGGATATGCCGTCCACGGCCTTGACGGACTTGGGCTGGCGGCCGGTGAGGAACTCCGTCACGCTCCTCCTCAGGAAGAAGTACTTGACCAGGTTCCTGACGTACAGTATCCTGCCGGGCTTCTCCTCCAGGATCTTCCTTATCTCCTCCGGCGGCAGGCCCACCTTGAACTTCATGCTCATCCCCCGTACAGCCAGCAGGCTACCTCGTGGTCGGGTGCTAATTTAACTATCGGCGGCTCCTCCTTCCTGCAGATGTCCATGGCCTCCTTGCACCTCGGGTGGAAGCGGCAGCCCGGCGGCGGTTTTACGAGGTCGGGCGGTAGGCCCGGTATCCAGGTTATCTCGACCCTCTTCGTCAGCCTCGGCACGCTGCTTATGAGGCCCCTCGTGTAGGGGTGCGCTGGGTCGAGGAAGATCTTCTCCGAGGGCCCGCGCTCCACTATCTTGCCGGCGTACATTATGGCCACGTGATCGGCCAGCTCGGCTATAACGCCGAGGTCGTGCGTTATTATTATGATGCTCATCTTGAACTTCTCCTGCAGCTCCTTCAGCAGGTTCAGTATCTGGGCCTGGACCACCACGTCCAGGGCCGTGGTGGGCTCATCGCATATCACGAGGTCGGGGTTAAGGGCCAGGGCCATGGCTATGAAGGCCCTCTGCTTCATCCCCCCGCTGAGCTCATGCGGGTAGCGGTTCACTATATCGGGCTCGAGACCCACCATCTTCATGAGCTCGCGGGCCCTCTCCATGGCCTCCTTCTTCGTCATATCGGCGTGGTAGGTCAGGACCTCGCATATCTGCTTCCCTATGGTGTAGACGGGGTTGAGGGCGTTCATGGCGCCCTGGAAGACCATGCTTATGCGCTTCCACCTTATCTTACGCCTCACCTCGGGCTCCGGCATCTTCACTATGTCCGTCTTGCCATCGAGGAGTATCTGGCCCTCCACTATCCTGCCCGGGGGCGGGACGAGCTTTATTATGGAGTAGGCCGTGGTGCTCTTCCCGCAGCCCGATTCGCCTGCGAGACCCAGTGTCTTGCCCTTCTCCACCTCGAAGCTTATGTTGTCTACCGCCTTCACGACCCCCCTGTCGGTGAAGAAGTAGGTCTTTAGCCCTCTCACCTCGAGCAGCGCCATGGCCCTACCTCCTCAACATCGGGTTCAGTATCCTGTCGAGGGCGTTCCCTATCAGGACGAAGGTGAGGCCCGTTATGCATATCATAAGGCCGGGCGAGAGCACCCACCACCACAGGCCCTTCATGGTGGCGGCCGCCCTGTGGGCGTCGTGGAGTATCTTGCCCCAGGTGGGCTCCCTCACGCCCCTGCCGCCCAAGAGGAAGCTCACGCCCGCCTCCGTCAGTATGGCGCCGGGGACGCCCAGGGCCATGAGGGCGAAGGCGTAGGGCAGTATCT
>CAYNQQ010000187.1:0-1784 GCA_964399385.1 uncultured Candidatus Bathyarchaeia archaeon
CCCGGCCGGGGGTGGTGGCATGAGCCACAGGATGCTGGGCCCCGATAGGTTCTGTAGGGCCATCGCCACCGAGGAGGACATAGAGTTCGTCCGGGCCGTGAGGGAGTTCGTGGAGAAGGAGGTCATGCCGAGGAGGCTGGATCTCGAGGGCGGCTGGCACAGGGACGAGAAGCTGGCCAGGGAGACGTTTAGGCGCCTCCACCAGGGCCTCGTGGACCTGGGGGTCCAGAGGGCCTTCTTCCCCGAGAGCATCGGGGGGCTGGGCCTCAGGTCCTCGGTCACCATGTGCATGGTCTGGGAGGAGATAGCCAGGGGCGATGTGGGTCTGGCCACCCACCTATCCATAATAAGGTGGGTCATGGGGCCTGCCTTCATGGCGAGGCGCTGGGATCTCGTGGAGGAATTCGGGACCATAATATGCGATGGGAAGCCCCACACGCTCTGCATGGCCATAACGGAGCCCGAGGGAGGGGCCAACATAGAGGACCCGACGCAGCACGGGAGGACCATAAGGACCACGGCCCGGCTTGAGGATGGCCACTGGGTCATAAACGGGCAGAAGATATGGCCCAGCGGGGCCGGGGAAGCGGATGTGGCCTACTGCGTGGTCTGCACGACGAGCGAGGGAAGGGGCGACGAGGACGTAGCCCTGATTTACGTGCCCGTCTACGATGGGGTCCCGGAGGGCATGTCCTTCGGGAAGCCTATCCAGAAGATGGGGATGTGCTGGACGGACATAAACGCCGAGATATTCTTCGATAACGTCAGGGTCCCGGAGCGTTACCGGGTGGCCGGTCCTGGCCAGGACGCCAAGATACTGCACGCCGTCATAGCGGGTGGGAGGCTCGGTACTGCTGCCATGGCGGTCGGGGCTGCCCAGGCGGCCTTCGAGATAGCCCTGAAGTGGACGGGCGAGCGATACATAGTGGGCATGCCCGTCAGGGCCAGGTCGCTACATGCCTCCATACTGGCCGATATGGCCATCGCCATAGAGACGGCCAGGGCCTACTACATGCAGGTCGCGTGGATGTTCGACCACCCGAAGATCTACGGGCCGCCGTGGAGCAGGGCCATGCTGGCCAGGGCCTCGGCCGCCAAGGTCTACGCCTGTGATGTGGCCATCTGGGTCACGAACAAGGCCATGGAGCTCATGGGCTCCTACGGCTACGCCTTCGAGCACTGTCTCGAGAAGTATTTGAGGGACGTGAAGATACTCCAGCTCTGGCTGGGAGGCCCCCAGCGCGGGAGGTTGGACGTGGCCTTAGGCTACTACGATTTTGAGTGGGCACCAGAACCGAGAAGCTGACGTTAAAAGGACCTTTTTAGGTAGGATGCCGGAGAGTGCTCTCCCAGAACTATTTCAAAAACATGGCGTTTTAGAGCTCGGTCTCGCCCCCGGCGAGAGCGCTCTCGGGAGCACTTATCTCCCGGCTGGGTACCATAGCACCGGCGGGGGAGATAGGGTTGGCGAGGATGTTTGATGAGGGAGCCCTGAGGGAGCTCGAGCGCGAGCTCGAGAGGTGGGAGCGCGAGACGGTCCCGAGGTGGCTCTCGAGGCTCCCCGAGCGTAAGAAGGAGTTCGTGACCACGTCCGGCATAACGATAAAACGCATCTACACGCCCCTCGATATAGCCGATAAGGACTACATGCGCGATCTCGGCCTGCCGGGCGAGTATCCGTTCACGCGCGGCATACACGCCACCATGTATAGGGCCAGGATATGGACCATGAGGCAGTTCTCGGGCTTCGGGACGGCCGAGGACACGAACAAGCGCTTCAAGTA
>CAYNQQ010000188.1:0-1774 GCA_964399385.1 uncultured Candidatus Bathyarchaeia archaeon
GAGCCCGTGGGGGAGAGGTCCTCCCGCTTGTAGTATATTCTGACGTGCTTCAGCCCGAGGCGGCGCTCGAGCCTCAAGGCCCTGTAGAGGGGCCTCGGCCTACCAGCATGTATGTAGAGTTCCAAGAGCTCGTCCGGGATGGGTATCCATCTCCGGTCGGAGAACTCCTGCCGAAGGCACTCCCCCACGCACACCTTCCTTATGAACTCGAGCCTCGAGGGCCCCTCGGGCGGGTCTTTATGCTCGGGGAGGGGCTCGGGCAGGTCGGGCAGTATGTTATACCACTTATCGGGGTGTTCATCCGGCGGCAGGTCAAACCTATCTACTTTCACCATTTTTCCACCGGTAACCGTGGTCCGGCGGGGCATTTATGCCTTCGGCCAAGCCGGGAAAACTTATATCCCATCGCTCGGCCATGCATTGGGCACGGATATGTCCAAGGAAGGGAAGGAGAACCTATACCAGAAGGCCCTTAAGATCATCATGGAGGCAGGCGAGGAGGGCATACTCCAGTCCGAGCTCTGGAGGGAGCTCGGGGCCACGAGCAGGGAGGGCTCGAGGATAGCGATAAGGCTGGAGAGGAGAGGCCTCATAATAAGGAAGAAGGAGCTCTACAAGGGCCGCTGGACCTACAGGCTCTTCGCTAAGACGAGGAAGATATCCATAGAATCCATAAGGGGCTGCCCCTGCTTCACCTGCCCGGACAGCTTCAGGTGCTCCCCGGGAGGCGTAATAGATCCTGTGACGTGTGAGAAGCTCGTCCGCTGGGCTCTCGAGACCGCCCCCGCGGCGGGGGAATAAGGCCTCATGTGGAGGGCTAAATCAGACCATTACTACAGGCTGGCCAAGGCCAGGGGCTATAGGTCGAGGGCAGCCTTCAAGCTGCTCGAGGCCCTCGAGAAGTTCGGCCTCATAAGGCCTGGGGATGTGGTCCTCGATCTCGGCTGCGCCCCGGGGAGCTGGCTCCAGGTGGCCAGCGAGGCCGCCGGGCCCGATGGCCTCGTCCTCGGGATAGACCTCAGGCCCATAGAACCGCTCGGCCTCGGGAACGTGAGGTTCCTCCAGCTCGACGTGCTCTCCGAAGGGGCTTTAGAGGCCATAAGGGCCGAGCTCCCGGGCGGGGCTGACGTGGTGCTCTCCGATATGGCCCCAAGGCTCACGGGCGTGAGGGAGCTCGACCACGAGAGGCAGATGGAGCTCGCCAGGAGGGCCCTCCACATAGCCTCTTTCGTCCTCAGGCCCGGCGGCAACACCATGATAAAGGCATCTCAGGGGCCCGGCCTCAAGGCCCTGCTAAAGAGAGCGAAAAAGACCTTCAGGAGGGCCTTTCTCTTCAAGCCCAGGGCGAGCAGGCCCGAGAGCCCGGAGATATACGTGGTGGGCCTGGGTTTTAAACGGCTATAATGCTGAATCTACCGGACTGTGTATCGCAGGGGCTGGTCTTAAAGAAGCTGAAGAGAGCATCAGAGAGGCCATAAAGTGCCAAAAATGGAGGATAATCCCTACAGCTCCATGTGAAGCGGCTATCACCGTTGAATACCCGTCTCGATTTCCTTGTGGATGGAGACCTCTATGGTCTGGGCTGGTACCCCAGGCGGGGTGGGTAGTTCCACCCTTATGTAGATGTCTACTACCACGAGGAGCCTATCGCCCCTTACCTCATCAGCCGATATGTAGATGATTATGGTCTTGTCCGTGCCCTTAGTGAACTCCATAGTTCTGTTGAAGAGCAGATTACCTTCTTCATCGTAAATCATTATGACTTTCCTGAAGT
>CAYNQQ010000189.1:0-1768 GCA_964399385.1 uncultured Candidatus Bathyarchaeia archaeon
GAGGCCGTGGCGCCCGCACGAGCACTTATAAGAGAGGCCTATGCCCCCATAACCGGTAGGTCTTGAGCTCAAGGGGAATGTCAAGGACAAGGAGGGCCATGGAGGAATACTTCGACCTGCTGGAGGAGCCCCTGCTTAAGCGGGTCGTGAGGGCCGTGCTGGATGAGGGCAAGAAGCCTCTGCCCAAGCGGGTCATGAAGGGCGTAAAGAACGCAGGCCAAGAGCTGTTGGACTCCATACCCGACTTCTGGCGTCATAAAGGAAGGGGCGTGGCCAACGAGCTGAGGGCCCTCACGAGGGCTGAGGAAGAGAGGCGAGAGGTGCCCCTAGTGGCCTACTACTCGGGAGCCGGGATGCCCGCCGAGGGCCCGAGGTTCGTCCGGAGGACGCTTCTCTACGCTGACGTGGTGGTCATGGAGGACCCGGTTAGTCACCTGGCCCTGGTCAGGGACAGACTCGACCCGGAAGTGGCCACCCTAAGGGCCGTGGCGTGGGCCCTTGAAGTGCTGAGACTCAGGGATCTCTGTTTAGGGGCTGAAGGCCGAGGATCGCCTCCCCTGGTCATCCTGCCTGACCCGGCCATGCTCATGGACGAGAAGGAGTTTGAAGCTATTGTGAGGCTCACCCTTGAGCACACGTTAGAGGCCTCATCGGAGATATTTGGCCGGGGCTTCGGGAGCTTAGAGGAGCTGTCCGAGTTCATCAAGTCTGCCCAGGGACTCGACAAGTTGGCTGGAAGGGCCCGGAGGACAGAGCTGCTCGAGGACCCAGACAGGGGCCTAGACGCCAGGGCAAAGCTCCAAGAGTCCATGGAGACTGTGCAAGAGTGGGCCCCAAAGGGCACCTACCGTGGCCCTGACGACCCAGAACTCCTCAAGGAGGCATACCTGTCGACTATCGGGGGCCGCTTTAGTGCCATGAACCTCCAGCTCTGGTCCTGCGGCCGTCTTAGTGCCCAGCCCTCTACCGACTATGAATACCACTGGCGGTATCTCCTCTGGGCCTACAAGCACGACCAGGCCCGCCCCGCCCGTGCCCTGGCCCTGCTCGGGGAGGTCCATAAGGGCCTCAGGGCCCTGTCCAGCAGGCACGCCAGGGTGCTCTGGCTCATCAACAGGCCGGAGTTCAGGTGGCTGGGCGGCGTGCCCCTTAAGAAGCTCGTGAAGATGAGGGAGGAGGGTGCCCTGGAGGAGCTCAGGCGTGAGCTGGGGAGGATATTCTCCGTGGTGGGGCACGTGCCCCTTGAGGAGCTTGAGGAGGTCGTTGATGACTGCCGTAGGGAGCTGGAGGACGAGCTCAGGCGGCACGAGGAGAAGCTTAGGGACCTCAGGATGGAATTTGGCCTCAGCGCCTCGGCCGTCGTCGTGGGCGTCCTGGGGGCCGCCCTACCCTTCTTGGCCCCACTAGCCTTCCTTCTGGGCGGGAGCATCGGGGTGCTACCGGCCCTAGCGGCGGCCAAGGCTGGTCTGGATTGGTGGCGTGAGAGGAACAGGCCGATAGGCATACTGCTCAAGCCCTGGAGGGCCTATAAGGCCAAGGAGAAGGGCCCCCTCTAAGGAGCCCCTTGAGCGGGCCGGTCGGCCGTGTCGAGGAGCGTGGACCCAGACCGGCTCCGCCGTGGCAAGGTAGGCAACCCGGAGAGGCGTATCGTGGAAGTAGAGTTCCTCATGGGCCTGGGGGATTGGTGCTCCGCCCACGGCCTTCACGTGAAAAAGGCTGCCCAGGGACCCTACCGGGCCGATGCTGCTATGGAGGGGGAGGCCCTAAG
>CAYNQQ010000190.1:0-1750 GCA_964399385.1 uncultured Candidatus Bathyarchaeia archaeon
CCACGCCATAATCGGTCTGGAGCCAGCTATCAGAGATTATCATGCCCAGCCTGCCTCCCGGCTTGAGGAACCTCATGGCGTGCATGATGAAGTGCACGTAGATGCCGGGCTCGCGGCCACGGGCCACCTGGGCCGTAAGGTTGTAGCGCGAGATGAGGTCGCCCAGCACGCTCCTTATGGCCTCCCTCGTCTTCTCAGGTATCTCGGTCCAGCGCGTGTAAGGCGGGTTGCCCACCACAGCATCGAAGAGCGGCATCTTCACCTCGCGCTTCAGCTCCCCCGCTGGCGTCTTGATGGTGTAGGCCACGGGCATGAGCTGGCCAGGCCGTATCTTGAAGAAATCGCTCAGTATCGTGTTCATTTCCGTTGAGGGCGCCCTTATGTATCTGGAGGCCAGGTTCAGGGCCGTGAGGTGGAGGGGGAAGGGGTTGATGTCTATGGCGTAGAGCTGGGAGAGCACCTCCCTGTGGGCCTTCTCGGTCGGCTCCCGGTAGCCCTTGAGCTCCAGGAGGCGCCCGTATGCCTTCACGAGGAAGGTGCCCGAGCCACAGCCCGGGTCGAGCACGCGGTCATCAGGGTTCCTCACCGCCCAGCGCACGATCAGCTCCGCTATGTCCGGCGGCGTGTAGAACTGCCCCAGCCGGTGCCTCTCCTCGGCCGGGATGAGCTCCTCGTAGATGAAGCCCACCACGTCCGAGCCCAGCTCCTCAAGCCGGTAGCGGTCCATATCGCCTATGAAGGCGTTGATGGTCTCGAACACCAGCTCGTCGTCCGGGATGGAGACGTGGTCGTAGACGCCCGTGAGGAAGACGGGCTCGAAGTCCCTCGTGGTCTGCACGGCCCTCGTGAAGAACGCGTTCACGGTCCTGAGGTAGGTCCCGGCATCTGGGGCCGTGATCGCCCTCAGCTTCCTCCTCCCCAGCTCCGGGAAATACCGCTCAAGTATCTTGTAGAACACGATCTTGTTCATGAAGATGTAGGCCATCTCCTTGGCCAGCTGGCTCGCATCGGGCCGGTAGCCAGCCTCCCTGGCCAGGGCCTCGTATTGCTCGCGGAAGGCCGCGTCCTCCCTCAGCCTCTCCCTTATGCGCGGCTCCATGACATCCGCGAGCCAGCTCACGAAGGACCTAAGCCTCACGATGAAGGTCCAGTCCAGCGGCGTGATGGAGACCGGCTCCCGCCTGTGCAGCCTGGCTATGGTCTCAAGGAGCTCCTCCGCGAAGGCCTCGTTCAGCGTGATCTCCTTCAGGAGTATCCTGTGCCTCTCTATGGAGAACCTCTCCCCCCGCTTTGGCATGGAGAAGAGCGCGAACACGCGGCCGTTCGTGGTGGCGAAGAGGGGGGCGCCCAGGTGAATGGCATACCCGAGCGCCTGCTCGATCACCTCTCTGCTGACGGGGTCTATCCTGCGCTCCACGCGGGTTTTGATGACGCCGCCCACCCTCCGCTCCACCTTCCTCTTCACCTCGATCACGAGCAGCGGCCTGCCGTCCGCGAGCGTGATGACCAGGTCTGCCCGCCTGCGCTCCACGGGGTATTCCGGCTCTACATCGCCGAAGCGGACGCCATTTACCGTGAAGCCCCTCTTCTCAAGCACGTTCTTCAGGAGCCTGCAGAGCTCGAACTCCACCTTAGCCTCCCTGCTCGCCATGACCTACCCGATAACGCGTGGTCTGGCGAAGCGGATAAAGGCTCCTATCAAGCTGAAGACCGCGCGTGGCCAGATGGGGAAAAGTTAAAAATCCCCTCC
>CAYNQQ010000191.1:0-1747 GCA_964399385.1 uncultured Candidatus Bathyarchaeia archaeon
CCCGTTGCCGGATGGAACCATATGAGGACGCAGGCGAGCACTATGGAGCCTATGCAAGAATACGCTAGGAGCTCCCGTAGCCTCATCCCCCAAGGGCCTCCCTGACCCTCCTGTAGAGCTCTAGGGCCTTCCTCACGTCGGCACCTGTTATCGGGATGTTGGAGTACATGGCCCTCTCGGCGAGGAATGTGATCTCGGAAAACGGCTCGATCACTCTTCCATCTGCCGAGGAAGCCTCCGAGAGGAACTCCCTGAGCGTCATGTACGGTTCCATCGAGATGCCCAATCGCTCAGAGATCATCCTCACGCACTCGAAGTAGGCCTCTATAACGCTCCCGGGCGGGCCTGGGACAACCCTCCCGGCGGCCTCGGCCTGGGGGGCCTTCCCGACCTCTAGGGCTTCGCGGGCCACTTCCTCCGGAGCCTCCCTGCGCCTCCCCAGGGCTGGGCGAAGCACCACACCGACCACGGCGATAGATGCCGTTATGAGACCTGTGGAAACGGTGTTTATGATTATCACCCTCACCGAGACCTCGGCTTCCGAGAAGCGCCTCTCCTCCGGGAAGACATGGATTGATATATCCTCTACCCGCACGGGCGCCGGGAAATAGGGCAAGCTTACATCTATGGTGAACGACCCGTTCTGATCGGTCAGGGTGCGGAAACTCCGCCCGAACGCCCTTAAACAGACGCACGCATTCACGAGGGGGCCGAGCTCGGAGGTAACGACGCCCTCGATCCTGTAATTAAACGGTGCGAAGAGCACATGCGGCACCTCGACGAGGAGCTCCACCTCAAAAGGCCGGATCACGATCTCCACCCGCTTGAGCGCTCCCGACAACAGGCCCGATGGCTCCACGATGACCAACAGGCTGTGGCTGCCGAATTCCACAGATTCCGGTATCAGGAAGCTTATGTAGAAGGAGCCATCTGGGCCCGAGGTCGAATTAGCGACCTCGGCCCCGTCCATGAGGACCCTGATGGACCTTCCCCCCGATGGGCTAGCATTGACGGAGACGGCCCCCCAGATCTCAAAGGGCATTCCAGGATGCCCCTCATCAGCACAGGTAAGGCTGAGCTGCGTCCTATAGAATAGGAGCTTGATAACGACCTCCTCGCTCGCCGAGCCTAGGAAGATCTCCCTATCTTCACCCTCGGGCAAGAAGACTGCCCTGAAGGTTAAGCTATCACGATACACGTATGGAATGGTGATGACGCATGTGAACGAGCCGTCTGGGCCCGTTAATACCTTGGCTACAACTCCGCCATCCATGGTTATCCTCACCGTCCTGCCCCCGAGGGGCTCGCCTAGCGAGGTCAGCGTTCCGTTGAACTCGACGGGGGAGCCCAGGAAGACCTCTGAGGCATTGCATCTGAGCGTTATCTCGGTTTCCCTGAGCTGCCCATGGGTCTCCTCACACTCGGACCTGAGTTCCTCGAGGAGTTCCCTATATTCGGCTATCAGGTCCTCTAGCCTATCCATTAGCTCGCTTAGCTTGTTCCTTAGCTCGGCCTCCACGGGCGTCCTGATCCGGATGCGGCTGAACAAGGCGTTGATGGCGTCCTCTATATCGCTCAGGAGGATGGAGGCCTTCGATAGGAGGAAGCCAGCCCTATCAAGCCTGTCCCGGGCCTCATCGATGAGCCTCTTCGAGATGAGGTCCCTCGCCTCCTCCAAGGCCCTCTCGGCCTCATCCAGGGTATCGATGAGCTCCGAGGTCATGTTCACGATGCGCTCGATTATGTA
>CAYNQQ010000192.1:0-1727 GCA_964399385.1 uncultured Candidatus Bathyarchaeia archaeon
TCTTCCTCGCTATCGCCTCCCTCACGACGGCGCTCCAGTTTATGTGCTTGAGCTTATCCATTTCCTCCTTCAGCTTCCTGTCTATCCTAAAGCTGACCACGACGCTCAAGGTCATCTGTATTACGGTATCCGTAATATAAGCATTACGCTGCGTAGCGGGTTTTAAGATAAGTGGGCTACCAAGACCTGAACGGCTCCTGGGATGGCAGCAGGATGCTGTGGGGTCCTGCCTCCTTCACGCCGGCCTCGGTCAGCATGGCCACCTGGGCTTTCTCCCAGAGTTCCCTGATGTTCCTGGCGCCGGCGTAACCCATCGCGACCTTCAGGCCTTCTACGAACTCCGCCACCACGCTGGCCACATCGCCCCTGTAGGGCACGAGGCCCTCCACGCCCTCCGCTATCCTCTTGGACCTGTAGCGGTCCACGGCGTGCCTCCTGGCCCGGGCGGATGGGCTCGCCATGCCCCTGTAGCGCTTGAAGTACCGGCCTCCTATGGCCACGAGCTCGCCGGGCGCCTCCTTGCAGCCGGCGAAGACATTGCCCATCATGATGCAGGAGGCCCCGAGGGCGAGGGCGAGAGCCGCATCCCCAGGGTTCCTGACGCCCCCATCGGCTATTATGGGTATGTCGGCCCCGTAATCGGCCAGGGCGTCCGCGACCTGTGCCGTGGCGAAGAGGGTGGGCGAGCCAGCCTTCAGGAGCTCCATGGTTATGCATATCGAGCCCGAGCCTATGCCCACCCTGAAGCCGGCGACACCCTCCAAGGTGGTCAGTACGTCCTCGGCGGCCTCGTAGGTCCCTATGTTGCCTACTATGACGTCGGCCCCGACGTGCTTCATCATCTTCTTGGTGGCCTTCATGCAGTTCCTGTTGTGGAAGTGGGCCACGTCTATGACGAGTATATCCACGTATTTATCCAGCTTGACGGCCCTCTCGAGGTCGAAAGGAGATGTGGCCGCGGCGCATAGGAGGCGCCCTTCCTCATCTCTGACGGCGTTCGGGAACTTATCCCTGAGCATTATGTCCTTGACGGTTATGAGGCCCTTCAAGCGCCCCTGCTCGTCCACCACGGGGAGCTTCTCTATCCTGTGCTTCTGGAGTATCCTCTTGGCCTCCTCGAGCGTTATGTCCTCCTGGACCTTGACGAGCTTGTCCGAGGGCGTCATGACGTCCGAGACCCTGAGGCCCGTGTCCGCGAACCTGACATCCCTGGCCGTCACGATGCCCACGAGCCTGCCTCTATCGTCCACTACGGGCAGGCCGGATATGTCGTGCTGTTTCATCACGGCTATGGCCTCGCCGACCGTCTGGTCGGGCCTGACGGTCACCACATCCCTTATTATGAAGGACTCGGCCCTCTTCACCTTCTTGGCCATCTCGACCTCTTCTTCTATCGTGCAGTTCCTGTGGAGGACACCGAGACCGCCCTGTCTGGCCAGGGCTATGGCCATCTCGGCCTCCGTCACGGTATCCATGGGGGACGAGACGAAGGGTATGTTGAGCTCGTGCCTCACGCTCACCCTGGTCCTGACATCTACCTCGCCTGGCTCGACCTCGGCCAGGCCTGGCAGCAGTATTAGGTCTCTGAACGTGAACGCGACCCTTGCCTTCAGGAGGCGGTCTACGAACTTGCCCAGCGCCTAACCCCCTTTGCTCAGCCATCGCCGAGGCGAGATATATAGGTTGCTGACGCGGCCGGGGCGGCCAGAAAGAGCGGGGAGGGGGAG
>CAYNQQ010000193.1:0-1702 GCA_964399385.1 uncultured Candidatus Bathyarchaeia archaeon
TGAGGCTGGCCGGGAGCCCGAGGAACGCCATATTCCTCGTCAGCTACCAGATACCGGGCACCCCCGGCCACGAGCTCCTCGAGAACAAGATATACGTGGTGAACGGGAAGGTCCAGAGGGTGAGAGCCCAGGTCGAGAGGTTCGATTTCTCATCGCACGCCGGCCGCTCCGACCTGCACGAGATACTGTCAGGCCTCGAGGGCTCCCCGAGGGTCTTCGTGGTGCATGGGGCCGAGGGGAACTGTGATAAACTCGCGTCCTGGGCCAGGGAGGAGCTCGGGCTCGAGGCGGTAGCCCCTGAGGCCGGGAGCGAGTTCGAGATATGAGGGGGCCGGGGCTTGCTCACGGTAGAGCTCCTTAGGGTCGGGCGCGTGGAGGATTTCGTCCTCGAGGCCGTGAAATCGGGTCTCGAGGAGGCCTACACGGGCCTCCTCAGGGCCTTCATCGCGCCGGGCTCGCTTGACGTGCCGGAGGAGGCCTACGAGCCCAGGAGGTACCAGTATAACTCGTCCATCCTGCTCGATTACATAAGGCGGACTTACGTCCCAAAGGGCGACAAGCTCCTGGCCATAACGCACGTCGACCTATTCGTCCCGAGGCTGAACTTCGTCTTCGGACAGGCCGAGTGCCCGGGCCGTTTCGCCATAATATCGACCTGCAGGCTCAGGCCCGAGTTCTACGGGAACCCGCCAGACAGGCGCCTCTTCCTCGAGAGGTGCGTCAAGGAGGCCGTCCACGAGATAGGCCACACCCTGGGCCTGAGACACTGCCCGAACAGGAGGTGCGTCATGGCCTTCTCGAACTCCATATGGGATACGGATTTCAAGGAGGCGAGGCCCTGCGAGACCTGCCTGAGGGAGCTGGCCAGAAGGGGCTTCTTCTAAGGAGCCGATACCACCTCACACTTCAGCCTGCTTATTATGGCATCGGCTTCCTCGGGGCTCACCTTCAGCGTGTAGAGGCGCCTCGGCGTTCGCAGCTTCAGCTTAACCACATCGCCCGTCCTCTTGACCACGCAGTAATCGGCCCTCTCCGATATGCGAATGAACTCCTCCACATCCTTGACCTCGGCCGGCATGGCCCCACCGGGGCAGCGGGGGGCGGCTGCCTTAAAAGCTATAACACCGCCTCTCTGGCCGGTGGTCGATTGGGTGGCGGGGACCTGGGACCTGAGGAGATAGCGAAGCGCATAGACCACGCCATCCTCAAGCCCGATATGACGTTCAGGGAGCTCGAGAGGGCTTGCCGGGAAGCTGTCGAATACGGCCTCAGGGGCATCTGCGTCCCTCCCTGGATGGTGGAGCACGCCTCGAGGCTCCTTAAGGGGTCGGGCGTCAGGTTATGCGCCGTGGTGGGCTTCCCCCTCGGCTTCACCTTCCCCGAGGTGAAAAGGAAGGAGGCCGAGCTGGCCCTCGCGTCCGGGGCCCACGACATAGATATGGTGATGAACATATCGGCTTTCAAATCAGGCTTCTACGAGCTCGTCCTTGACGATATAGTGGGCGTCGTCGAGGCCGTGAGGGAAGCAGGCGGGATAACGAAGGTCATAATAGAGGTCTGCTACCTCTCGGAGGAGGAGATAACCAGGGCCTGCGAGCTGGCCGTGAGGGCTGGGGCCGATTACGTGAAGACCTCGACGGGCCTCGGCCCGGGAGGGGCCACGGTCGAGGCCGTTAGGACGATGAGGTCCGCGGTGGGCGGG
>CAYNQQ010000194.1:0-1698 GCA_964399385.1 uncultured Candidatus Bathyarchaeia archaeon
GGAGGGCCTCCCCCTCCGGTCCCGAGCAGCATGGCCCCTTAGCAGGCCTCTTACCTCCTCCGAGGTCAGGGAGCGCACCTTCTCCCCCGTGGACGCCTGGAGGAATACACGTGTCCCCCTAACCGTTTTTATCACGCGGGGCCCCAACACCGGTCGGCCTTGTGCCCCGAGGTCGGTAAGGTAAGGCCCGACCTCCTGGCCAGGTTCGTCTTCTCGAGGACGGGCGCCGAGGACCCGAGCGTCTTGGTGGGGCCGGCCTACGGCGAGGACTCGGCCATAATAGATATGGGTGATTTCGTCCTCGTCATCCACTCGGACCCGATAACCGAGGCCGTGGGCCGTATAGGCTGGCTGGCCGTCCACGTGGCCTGCAACGACGTGGCCGTGAGGGGGGCCAGGCCGAGGTGGCTGCTGCCCGTCCTCCTGCTGCCCGAGGGCTGCCCCGACGGCCTCCTGGACGAGATAACGGCCCAGATAGACGAGGCGGCCCGCGAGGTAGGGGCTGCCGTGGTGGGGGGCCATACCGAGCGCTGCCCGGGGCTGGGCAGGCCCATAATATCCATGACGGCCCTCGGGACGGCCCCCAAGGACCGGTACGTCATAACGGGCGGCGCCAGGCCGGGCGATCTGGTCCTCATGACGAAGGGGGCCGGCCTCGAGGGGACGGCCATCCTGGCCACGGATTTCTCAGCCGAGCTGGCGAGGGCAGGCGTCCCCGAGGGCCTGCTCGAGAGGGCCAGGGCCTTCATGACCGAGATAAGCGTGGTCCGCGAGGCCCTGGCCCTGGCCGAGGTGGGCGTGAACTCCATGCACGACCCGACGGAGGGCGGTCTCCTGGGCGGCCTGGCCGAGTTGGCCTACGCGTCCGGCAGGCATATCGAGGTCTGGGAGGACAAGGTGCTCGTCAGGCCCGAGACGGAGGCCGTATGCAGGGCCCTGGGCGTCGACCCGCTGAGGCTCATAAGCTCCGGCTGCCTCTTGGCCACGCTGCCCCCCGGGAAGCTCGACGGGGCCCGTGAGGCCCTAAGCGGGCTGGGCGTGGAATGGGCCGTGATAGGGGAGGTCGGGGAGGGCCCACCGGGCCTTCTGGTCCACAGGAGGGATGGCCGGGCCGAGCGGGTGGGCCCGTTCGTTGAGGAGGAGCTGGCCAGGCTCGTGTCCTCGAGAAGGCCCGTCAGCGTGCCACGATGAGGGCCTCCCGGTTGAAGGCATGCCGGGCCAGCCGGACGAACACGAAATCGAGGGCGAGCAGAACGGCTGCCGCCAGGAGGAGGTGGGCCGTTCTCACGATGAGGCTCCCGAACACCTGCCCCATGAACACGGCCAGGAGCGGGATGAGCAGTATGGCCGCGTAATTGCTGGCGTCCTTGACCGTGCTGGCCCGGGCGGAGCCCAGGACGACGAGGCACATGCCCAGGAAGGCGTAGGCCGGCGTCAACAGGCATACCACTAAGACCGTCTTGAGGGGCGGGAACCAGAGGCGGCCGAAGAGGTCGGCGGTCAGCACGTTGATCAGGAGGCAGGTCAGGCCGAAGGAGGCGTATATGGAGGCCAGCGTGGGCAGGAAGGAGGCCAGGACCTTGCCCAGGAAGAGCTCCGAATCGCTTATCGGGGCCGCCAGGAGGGGCTCTATGGTCTTGCGCTCCCTCTCGCCCGCAAAGCTATCGGCCGCCAAGATGGAGGTGGCCGCCAAAGACA
>CAYNQQ010000195.1:0-1694 GCA_964399385.1 uncultured Candidatus Bathyarchaeia archaeon
CTCCACCATTTTCTCCAGCAGGGGGTCCGGCCTGCCCCCGAGGGCAGCCGCGAGGTCATCAAGGCCCATCCTGTCGGCCAGGGTGAGCAGGCCGTAGGGCCAGCCCAGGCCCACGCTTGTGATCTCCTCCACATCCTTCACATCCGCTACCCCGTTCCTGAGGAGCCAGGCGGCCTCGTTGACGGCCGGTGCCAGAAGCCTGAGCGGGTTCAGCCGGTAAACCCGATCTGTCGGGAGGATGGCCGGCCTGGCGTAGAGCCAGGGGGCGGGATACCTGTAGAAGCCCTGGCCGCTCTTCACCCCGAGCTCGCCGCACTTCACCTTTTCCTCGAGCAGGCCCGGGACCTCGAGCCCGAGCCCCCTCGCGGTGGCCTGCTCGTAGGTCCTCAGCAGGTCATCGAGCCCCATGGCATCCATCAGCTCGCAGGGGCCCATGGGCCAGTCCAGCCTGAACCTGGCCATGGCATCGATCTCCTCGGGCCCGAAGCCCTCCTCAAGCAGCCTGAGCCCTCCCGAGCAGAGCCCCAGGATGAGCCTGCAGGCCAGGAAGCCGGGCACGTCCTTCCTGACCAAGATGTATTTCTTCCCGAGCCTCCTCACGAAGTCCACCGCGAGCTCTAAGGCCCTGCGGTCGGTTCGCTCCCAGGCCGCCAGCTCCACGAGGGAG
This sequence comes from uncultured Candidatus Bathyarchaeia archaeon, assembly GCA_964399385.1. Taxonomy (GTDB): domain Archaea; phylum Thermoproteota; class Bathyarchaeia; order EX4484-135; family EX4484-135; genus EX4484-135. The sequence goes on from CAYNQQ010000195.1 coordinate 668, forward strand.
GCCATGACCGGTGGCCCGACCGGACATATTCGCACGAGGCGCCCGGGCTCCTCCAGGGCTCCCGCGAGCTCCCCGACGGGTATGGAGGATGTGGTGGTGGCGAGGATCGCGTTTGGTCCGACGACCTCTTCTAAGCGCCCGAGCACCTCTCTCTTGACCTCGGCATCCTCGACCACGGCCTCGAGGGCGAGCTCGGCCCCCCTGGCCTCGTCGAGCTCCGAGGCAGTTTTTATCCTGCTGAGGACGGCTTCCGGCCCCTCAGGCAGCCTCCCCTTCTTGGCCAGGAGGGTCAGGGAGGCCCTGATGGTATCTAGGGCGCTCTTGAGGGCCCCGCGATGGATATCTATAAGGGCCACCTCGTAGCCAGCTGACGCGCAGGCCAGGGCCAGGCCCCGGCCCACGGTCCCGGCGCCAACTATGGCTATCCTGCCTGCTCGGCCTGGCAGGATATCACCCAGGCCCGGTGGGCCGGACTTGATATAAGCTTGGCCGGGAGAACGGGAAGCACCATAAAATATCTCGATGCGCGGGAGAGCCGCCGGTCCTCACTCCACGGGCTCGAAGAACCAGGTTCTGCGACCGTCCTCGTCTATATGGGCTTTGACCCTGACCTTCATGCCCACCTTGATCTTGCTCTTCGGCGTCCCGGGCGCTATCCAACCGAAGATCCTTACCCCCTCTTCCTTGAACTCCGCTATCGCGGGCGTGTAGACGGGCTGGGCCTGGAAGGAAGCCGGCCTCACCACTATGTGGGTGAAGGCCACGATCTCCCCTTCCCCTTTGACCTCGAACCACTCCAGATCGGTGGAATGGCATTTATCGCAGACGGCCTGGGGAGGGAACATCCTCCGCCCGCAGGACTTGCACCTCACGGCCAGGACCTTGCCCTCAGCGAGGGCCTCCCAGAACCTCGATATCTTCGCCATCGGTATCTCGTAGGTCAGGTGGAGGGGCCTGCTCTTCAGGGTCTGGGTCTCGGGGTTGTACGCCAATTCCCTCACCTCCTCAATATGGTCACGTAGCAGTA
>CAYNQQ010000196.1:0-1693 GCA_964399385.1 uncultured Candidatus Bathyarchaeia archaeon
TAGTGGGCTCCCTGCTGGCGATCGTCTTCGGGGTGCTCTACATATTGGTATTCGTAGCTAATGGTGTATCCGCCCTGCTGGCAGGTGGCGAAGAGCTAGCCGACTGGCTCGCTAGCGGTTGGCTGGCCGATGTTCTGAGGCCTGAAATATGGCTTTTCGTCTTCGTTCTGCCTGCAGCCATCGTCTCGTGGAAGGTTGCGAGAGCTATAGTCGGTGAGGAGGGTACAGAGGGATGAATTCTGCGCCCATGGGGCACGGCAGCCGGGCACGCCTATCTCCGGGGATAGGTATGCGTAGCTGTAGGCTCTCGGAGGTCGAGGGGCAGGTCAGGTTGGCGAGCACGGAGTTAGAGCTTAAGCTGTTGAACAGGCTCATATCCATGGGTCTTGCCCCCGGCAGGGAGATCCTGGTGATCTCCAGGGGGAGATCGGGGGTCCTCTTAGAAGTGGATAACTCCATGATATTCGTGAGCAGGGGGATAGCCCGCTTATTAGCCTGCGAGGTGGGCGATCGTGGACGCTAAGATCGTCCTGTTCGGCCACCCCAACGTCGGGAAATCGGTTCTATTCAATCAGCTGACGGGGCTCACCGCCATAGTTTCCAACTACCCGGGCACCACGGTCGAGGTTTACGAGGGTGAGGCAAGGGTCGAGGGCTTCCGCTTGAGGATATTAGATGCGCCCGGGGCTTACTCGCTACTGGCCACTAATGAGGCAGAGGACGTGGCCAGGAGGCTGCTGCTCGAGGGCAGGCCGGACTTAGTGGTCCAGGTAGCCGATGTCACCAGCCTCAGGAGGCATCTTTACCTAACGCTCGAGCTAATGGAGCTTGGGCTACCCCTTATACTCGTGCTCAACCAGGTGGATAGGGCCGAAAAAGCTGGGATAAAAATCGATAAGGAGGAATTAGAACGAGCACTGGGTATTCCTGTCGTCCTAACGGCAGCGGTCGAGGGGAGAGGGATTAGGGAGCTCTTGAAGACGGTAATCGATGTCTTAAGGAGCGGTAGAGCGCCGAGCCCTCCCAGGCTGCCCCTTGAGATAGAAGAACGCCTCGCCAAGCTTGAGGAATGCCTCAGCGATAAATTGTCGCCTGAGCTGAGGAGATTTTCGAGGGCTTTAGCTTCCCTGCTGGCGTTAGGCGATGAGAAATTCGGCTACTTAACCGAGGATATGCCCGGCGAACTCATGGAGCACCTTGGGGAACTCGGTAGGGATTTGGCGTTGGCGAGGGCTGAGCTGGCCAGTGCCATCTGCGAGAGGGTCGTGGTGGGCGGGGAAAAGGCCCTTAAGCCCAGCGTTATCGATCGCTTATTGGTGAGGCCAGCAGCGGGTCTGATCATCGCGTCATCGATCGTGTTGGCCGTTGTCTGGTCGATGTTGGCCATCATACACGAGATAGGCCATAGGCTCCCGTCTACCCTCTACTACGGTTTTTACGAGCCCATCGTCAGGGGGAGTTTAGAAGATGCCCTGCCCGATGGGCTCATCAAATACGTCCTGATAGGGGATTCGCCCGGCATATACTCCTCGCTCGGCCTTCTGACCACGGGCGTCTTCTTCGTATTCTTCATGATACTCCCGTGCCTCTTCGTCTTATACCTCGCGCTTGGCGTCTTGGAGGACTCGGGCCTCCTGCCGAGGCTGGCCGTGCCCTTTGACGCCCCTCTCAGGAAGATGGGGGCCTGCGGGGA
>CAYNQQ010000197.1:0-1658 GCA_964399385.1 uncultured Candidatus Bathyarchaeia archaeon
TCTTGCCGAGCTTCCTGCTCGGGACGTTCATGGCGACCGAGACTATGAAGCCCTCCCGGCCCGTTATGCCCAATATCCTCAGGACGAGGAGGGCGTTCCCCGCCGTTATATGGTCTATGACCGTCCCCTCCCTTATCTTGGCCACCCTGAGCGTGGGCCTCTCGGCCGACATGCTCGCCCCCACGTACCGGCCGCCCGCCCGTCTTAAGGGCCTTGGCGGCATGACCATGCCTAAAGCCCCGGCTGGCCGGGCCCCCTCTTGAATGGGCCGGCTGGAGAACCCATTTATGGGGTTCTACGCCATGCCACCTGGGGTAGCGCCATGGACTTCGAGGGCAGGAGCGTGGTCTCCATAAAGGATTTCACGCGGGAGGAGCTGGATTACATACTCGATGTGGCCGAGGCCATGGAGCCGCTATACGATAAGGGCTCGGATATGCTAAGGGGAAAGGTGCTGGCCCTCCTCTTCTTCGAGCCCAGCACCCGCACGCGCCTGAGCTTCGAGGTGGCCATGAAGAAGCTCGGGGGGGCCACCATAGGCTTCGCGGGCCCCGAGGCAGCCTCGATAATGAAGGGCGAGAACCTGGCCGATACGGTCCGCGTGGTCGAGAACTACGCGGATGCCATAGTGATAAGGCATCCCAAGGAGGGTTCCGCCCGCCTGGCGGCGGAGTTCTCCAGCAAGCCCATAATAAATGCTGGCTCCGGGGCCGAGGAGCACCCCACCCAGGCCATGCTCGACCTCTACACCATAAGGCGTGAGAAGGGGCGCATAGACGGGCTTAACATAGGGCTCATGGGCGACCTCAGGTACGGGCGTACGGTCCACTCCCTCGCCTACGCCCTCTCCATGTACAGGGTGAGGCTCTACCTCATCTCGCCCCCGCTCCTCCGCATGAGGCGGGAGGTCCTGGAGGAGGTGGAGGGCAAGATACCGGTCACCGAGGTGGAGGACCTATCGGATGTGCTCCCCGAGCTGGACGTCCTCTACGTGACGCGGATACAGAAGGAGAGGTTCGCGGACCCCATGGAGTACGAGAAGGTGAGGGGGTCCTACAGGATCGACCTCAAGGCCCTCGAGGGCGCCAAGGACGACCTAATAATACTTCACCCGCTCCCCCGCGTTGACGAGATAGCGCCCGAGGTCGATAAGACGCCTTACGCGCGATACTTCAGGCAGGTCCGCTCGGGTGTCGTGGTCAGAATGGCCCTGCTGGCCCTGATACTCGGAGCCGTGAAATAGGGAATAGTATGCAGAGGATAGGAGCTCAGGCCACCCGGTAGCGGCGCCTGTCCATCAGCTCTGCTTTCTTCCCGGCGTTCCAACGGCTGACGCGGGAGTAGTAGCCCGTGACGCGGCTGTACCACTCCACGCCCTCGTAACCGCACCTCGGGCACCTCTCCTTCAGGCCGGGCTCTGTGGCCCAGCACCTCGGGCAGACCGTGTAATCGAGCGTGTGGGCGAAGTAGGACACGTTGGTCTTGGTCGCTATCTTCTTCGTCAGGGACCAGAGTGAGGCCGGGTCCGGCCTCTCCTCGCCGAGCCAGACGTGGGTTATGGCGCCTCCTGTGGTGAGGGGGTGGAAGCTCGCCTCTATCATGATCCTCTTCAGGAGCGGTATGTCGGCCGAGGGCCTGACGTGGGAGCTGTTCGTGTA
>CAYNQQ010000198.1:0-1642 GCA_964399385.1 uncultured Candidatus Bathyarchaeia archaeon
GGGCGAGGCGTGGCCCCCTGACCGTCATATTGGATTCCAACTTCCTCTTCCTCCCCATCCAGTTCGGCATAGACATATTCGAGGCCATACCTGACCTCCTGTGCAGGCGCGTTAGGCTGGTACTCCCATCGCCCGTTTACGAGGAGGTCGAGAGGGTCGCGAGGAGGATGAGGGGGCCCGAGAAGCTCGCCTTAGAGCTCGCGAGGAGGTGCGAGATCGTTGAGGTCGAGAGGGAACCGGGCGAGAGCGTTGATGACCTCATCGTGAGGCTCGCGGCCGAGTGGAAGTGCCCTGTCGCGACCAACGATGCACGCCTCAGGAGGAGGCTGAGGGAGCTCGGCGTGCCCGTCATATATCTGAGGGGGCTCGGGAAGCTCGACCTCGATGGGTCCCTCTGACCGGTTAGCTTAAATAGGAGCTGATCGTGGCCTGAGTAGGCGGGGGATAGCCCACGTTCAAATTGGTAAAGGTTGAAGATGTGATAAGGATACCTCCGGATAAGTTCGGGGAACCGATAAAGGACGTGGCCTTGGAGGAGCTGAGGAAGATGTACGTGGACCTGCACGACGAGGAACTCGGGTGCGTCATAGCGGTCCTCGACGCCGAGGTGGACCCCGTGGGGAAGCTGGTCCCAGGCGATGGGGCCAGCTACAACAGGGTGGTCTTCACCCTCCTGGTCTTCAAGCCCGAGCCCAACGAGATAGTAGAGGGCGATGTGGTGACGACCATGGACTTCGGGGCCTTCGTGAGGATAGGGCCCATAGACGCCCTCCTCCACAAATCCCAGATAATGGATGATTACGTGGTCTTCGATAGGCGGGGGGGCGTCTTCGTGGGGAAGCAGACCAAGAAGAAGCTGGGCGAGGGGGACGTGGTGAGGGTGAGGATAACGGCCGCATCCTTCAAGCGGGAATCGGCCCTCCCTAAGGTGGCCGTCACGGCGAGGCACGATTACCTCGGCAAGTTGGAGTGGATAGAGGAGATGGCCGCGAAAGCGGAGGAGGGGTCCTGAATGGTGGAGAGGGCCTGTAGGGACTGCAAGATGATAACCACCAGGAGCCGCTGCCCGAACTGCGGGAGCGATAGGCTCAGCAAGGATTTCACGGGCATGGTGATAATACTGGACCCCGAGGGCTCCGAGATAGCCAAGATAATGGGGATTAAGAAGCCGGGGGCCTACGCCCTGAGGGTAAGGTGATTTGCCCGGCACGCTCGTCCTCACGCCTGAACTCAGGAGGAAGCTGAAGGAACCGCTCGGCAGGCTGATAAAGGGAAGCCCCGATAGCGTGTTCGAGGAGGTGTCCAGGGCCGCGGGGGGGCGCAGGCTCATAACGGTCGGGGATGTGGTCACGAGGAACGCCCTGAAGCACGGCCTCAAGCCCTGGGTGGCGATAGTAGATGGCAGGGCCATGAGGAGGCCTCTCCCCGGCAGACCCGAGGAGCTCGGCGGGTGGGAGCGCGTCCTCAGGCTCGTCAACCACCCGGGGACGATAAGCGGGGACGCCTGGGGCGTGGTGGGGGAGGCCATTAGGAAGGGCCGCTCGCTCGTGGTCGTGAAGGGCGAGGAGGACCTGCTGACCATAGTGGCCGTCTTATGCGCCCCCGAGGGCTCGGTGGTTCTCTACGGCCAGCCGGGCGAGGG
>CAYNQQ010000199.1:0-1626 GCA_964399385.1 uncultured Candidatus Bathyarchaeia archaeon
GTTCAAAAGGGCCCAGGGCCTCAGAGCGCCTGGGCCCGGGAAATCCACCCCCCGCTACCACCCCGCTGCCCACCATCGACTCGGTACAAGAGAACTCAGTTCTGACATGATTAAGAAGCGGAGAACCTACCCCTTAAGTGATGGTAAGTGTGGAGGAAGCCAGGATACATGCACACATCTGCGGAGATGGTTATTTGACCACTTATATAGAAAAACGCGCATTACAAATAGTAAGGGGGAGACGTTATTATAGACCTCGCATGCGTTATGTAATAGGCTACTCTAACTCAGAGCCCATGCTTATAGAAGAGTTCGTACGAGATGTTAAGCAAGCTTATGGCATTAACTGCCGTGTTCTCATGAGAGGGAGGAATCTCGAAGCAAGGTTCAGGTCAAAACGCGCGTTTATGAGACTTAGAGAGCTCGGGGCGGGCAAGAGCCATGAATGGTTCGTAGGAGAGGAGATAATTAACGCTGATGAAGATATTCGAAGAGAATGGTTGAGAGCCTTCTTCGATGATGAAGCCAGGGTAACGCCTACCGAGAGCAGGATTAGAATAAAATCCGTGAATCTACACGGTCTAAAGCTCGTTAGTCTTATGTTAATGAGCTTAGGAATCCAAAACCACATAACAGGGCCAAATTCAGACGAAACTTGGTATTTAGTGATAACAAAGCATGACGTCATTCGTTATATTAGGAGGGTGGGCTTTCTACATCCAAAGAAAGTAAAGACGGCATCGATAATTTTGAAAAGGTTATATAACTACGGGAGTCTTATGCACTTGGGGACGGAGCATGGTTAATTACTGGCTGATATCGGGTCTGAGAGAAAATCTCGAGGTGGGCATACGCATTAAAATGTGGGCTTTTCATCCCGAGAAGGCGAAAACAAAGGATGATGTAACACGCTTTTTTGAATTCTTACGGATGATGTGTGAAGGAGACTTTGCAGCATTAAGGGTAGTAGAATTCCGTGCAGGCAGGATGTTATCAGCCAGGGTGGTAGGTTTTGCGAGAATTGGGGATGTTTTTTACGAAGAAACATACCCGATATGGCCGGATGAGCGAAGAGGGAAATCTGTATATCCATGGAAGGTACGTTTCTCCAGCATAGTGGCCCTGTCCCCCGATAACTGGCCCAGGATAGGCATCAATAATTTCTCTATACCTGACGAGCGGTTTTTAAGCGGTATCGGCTTGGGTCTTCTCTTACCAGATGAATACGCGGATTTAATTAAAAAGGCTAATCAACGTTGGGGACTTATGATAAACATCTAACACCCGATAGGCTACGGTCTGTAAGGTTTTGAGGGACCTGTTCTGGTGCCAGGCTGGGCCCTCAGAGCCACTTCGACCGCGGGCACTAAGGTTTTAAGGAGCCTAATGCCATTACGGCCGGGATGGAAGGGTCATGCCCGAGAGCGAGGTGAAATCGATAGAGAGGTCATATCTCGAGAAGATCGATTGGGAAATCCACGAGAACGCTAACACCATGATCTCCTACAGCGATTTCCTCGGTTACGCCATGTCCAAGCTCCTCAAGAAGCCGTCCGTCCTGAGCGATTACCTGCCCAAACGGGCCGTGGAGATGCACTTCAACCGCGATATACACATCCACAAGCT
>CAYNQQ010000200.1:0-1617 GCA_964399385.1 uncultured Candidatus Bathyarchaeia archaeon
GCCGATTACAGGCCCATCCTCAAGCTCATGTGGCCCGACCTGGCGGACTGGTGCGTGATCTTCGCCACCAACGAGATGGTGATAGCCTACACGAGCCAGAGTTCCTACTCGGGGGAGATAGGGCCCGATAACTGGCCCGAGGTCCTGCTGAGGCCTGGCGTCAAATTCGGGAGGTCGGACCCGGCCCAGGACCCGTGCGGGTACAGGACCCTCCTCGTGTGGAAGCTCGCGGAGATTTACTACAACAGGCCCGGCCTCTACGAGGACCTCCTGTCCAAGTGCCCGGAGGCCACCAGGCCCAAGAGCCATGACCTCGCGGTCCTCCTCGAGGCCGGGCAGCTCGATTACGCCTTCCTCTACAAATCGGTAGCGGTCCAGTACGACCTCGAGTTCGTGGACCTCCCCGACCAGATAGACCTCGGGCACGAGGAGTTCGCGAGCTTCTACGCCCGGGCGATCGTCGAGGTCAAGGGCCTCGGGGAGATAAGGGGCGAGCCGATAAGGTATGCCTTCACCATACCCGAGGTCGCCGAGCACCCTGACCTGGCCCTTAAGTTCGTCCTTTTCATGCTGAGCGATGAGGGCAGGTCCATAATAGAGTCGTGCGGCCAGAACACCCTCAAGCCCTGCCTGGCGGTGGGCTATGATAACCTGCCCGAGGAGCTGAAGGCCTATGCCGTGGAGTGGTCCCCGGGTGAGGGCTGAGGCCCGTAGGCCCTGGATGGTGCCCCTCCCCGTCCTGGCCCTATCGGCCTTAGGCCTGCTGGCCTTAGCGGGCCCCGTGCTGGCGGCCCTATTTTCCTGCGACCCCCGGGAGCTCCTCAGCGCCGCCTCGGACCGCGAGGTCCTATCGGCCATAGGGATGAGCTTCCTCACGGCCACGGCGACGGCCACCATATCGCTCTTCCTCGGGGTCCCCCTCGCCTACGCCCTATCGAGGTCCGGGGGCAGGCTGAGGTCGGTCGTCGAGCCCATCTTGGCCATACCGGTGCTCCTCCCCCACACGGCCGCCGGCATAGCCGTCCTCACCTTCTTCAGGCCCGGGAGCCCCCTCGGGCCCGTCCTACCGCTGCTGCTCGATAAGCCCCTGGGCATAATAGCGGCCCAGACCTTCGTGAGCGCCCCGCTCCTCGTCTTCTCGGCCAGAGCGGCCTTCGATGAGGTCCCGATAGAGCTCGAGTTAGCGGCCAGGAGCCTCGGGGCCTCGAGGACGAGGACTTTCTTCAGCATAAGCCTCCCCCTGGCCAGGGAGGGCATAATAGCCGGTTACCTGCTGGCCTGGGCCAGGGCCCTGAGCGAGTTCGGGGCCGTGATCATCATAGCCTACCACCCGGAGACGGCCCCCGTGCTGGTTTACAGGAGGTTCTTGGCCCTCGGCCTGAGGGGCTCCCAGCCCGTCGTCGCCCTCCTCATAATGATGACGGCCTGCCTCCTCGCCCTGACCTCGGCCCTCGGCCTAAGGCTCTACGGGGGTGGCGGCCGTGCTCGAGGTTAGGGGCCTGAGGGTGAGGGTGGGCTCCTTCGAGCTCAGGGACGTGGACCTCGAGGTCGGGGAAGGCCGGTACATGGTCCTCATGGGCCCGAACGGGGCCGGGAAGACCACCCTCCTGAACGCCA
>CAYNQQ010000201.1:0-1610 GCA_964399385.1 uncultured Candidatus Bathyarchaeia archaeon
GAGGGCCACGTTGATCTCGTCCAACACGACCACATCATACTCGCCGCTCATGACCACCTGCCGGGCGAGCTCCATGGCCTTCCTTGCCTCCTCGAGGTCCTCCTTGGTCGGCCCGTCCTGGGTTATGAAGCGCCCCCGGCCGAAGGCCCTTACCTCTATGTTGGGTAGTTCCTCGAGGACGTGGAGTTCGCCGTAATCGAAGCCCCCCTTTATGAACTGTATTATGAAGACCTTGAGCCCCCTCCCGGCAGCCCTTATGGCGAGCCCTATGGCGGCTGTGGTCTTGCCTTTCCCATCGCCCGTGTAGACCTGGACCAGGCCCGGGCTCAGCTTAGGCTTCCTCATGCCGGCACCTCAGGAACTCCTTGAGGGGGGCGAGGAGGAGTTCCGCCCCTGAGCTCACGGTCAGCTTGCCGCTCATGACCATCCTGACGGCCCCCTCGAACTTGGCGCTCATGGTTATCATGGGCAGGACATCCGATAGTATGGCCCTCCTGAGCGCCTCGACCAGCATGGCCCTGACCTTCTTCTCCGAGAACCTCAGCCCTCTCGAGCGCATGAACTCCTTGTGCTCTTCTATTCGCCTGACGAGCTCTTCCACCCCCTCGCCCGTCAGGGCCACGGTCTTCACTATGGGCGGCCTCCAGCCCGAGGAGCCGTAATCCTCCATCTCCAGCACGGACATTAGGTCGGCCACCGTCCTATCGGCCTCCGGTTTATCGGCCTTGTTGACCACGAATATATCGGCTATCTCCATGAGGCCGGCTTTTATGGCCTGTATCTCATCGCCGAGGCCGGGGGCGAGGACTAAGAGCACCGTGTGGGCCAGGCCCGCTATACCCACGTCGAGCTGGCCGGCCCCGACGGTCTCCACGATGATGGTATCGAAGCCAGCGGCATCGAGCACCCTCACGGCCCCCTCGGCCGCGTTCGAGATGCCCCCCACGCCCTCCCTCGTGGCCATGCTCCTTATGAAGATGCCCTCGTCGAGCGTGAGGTCCTGCATCCTTATCCTGTCCCCGAGGAAAGCGCCGCCCGTGAAGGGGCTCGTCGGGTCCACGGCTATGATGCCTACCTTGTGCCCCCTCTTCCTGTAGGCCATCGCGAGCTTGTGTATGAGGGTGCTCTTCCCGGAGCCCGTGGCCCCCGTCACGCCTATGACGTAAGCCCTGCCGCCGTAGGGCTCGAGGGCGTTCAGCAGGTCGGCCGCCCCCGGCCCCGAGTCCTCGATAATGCTTATCGCCCTGGCTATGGCCCTCTTACGTCCCTCGAGCACGCCCTTTACTATGTCCTCTATGGGCTTCAAGGGGTCCTACCTCTCCTCACGTTCTCCCTTATGTACTTGACTATGGCATCCGTGGGGGTCCCGGGGCCGAAGACCTCATCAACCCCCATCTCCTTGAGGGCCTTGGCGTCCTCCTCCGGTATTATGCCCCCGACGAGGAGCAGGACATCGCCGAAGATGCCCTTCTCCTTCATGAGCTCTATCACGCGGGGGACGAGGGTCATGTGGGCCCCGGACAGTATGCTGAGCCCTATCACGTCCACGTCCTCCTGGACGGCCGTCTCCACTATCTGCTCTGGCGTCTGCCTCAGGCCCGTGTAGATGA
>CAYNQQ010000202.1:0-1609 GCA_964399385.1 uncultured Candidatus Bathyarchaeia archaeon
AGTGGAAGGTCCTGAGCGTCATCTGGGTGCCGGGCTCGCCTATGGATTGGGCCGTCACAACACCCACGGCCTCCCCCGGCTCGACGAGGGCCCTCTTGTACCTGATGACGGCGAGCTCGATGGCCCTATCCACCCCTTCTCTCGTAAGGCCGTACTCCCTGAGGGTCTTGCGGAGCTCCTCCACTATGGCTGGCGTGAGCTCCTTCTCCACCTCCCTCAGCCTGGCCTCTATGTAATCCTCGGGCGCCGGCTTGCCGGGCCCGACGGCCAGCTTGACCTGCTCGACCAGCCTGGCCACGTTCACGGCCTTCCCGTGGTCGCTCTTGGCCGGGTCAACACCGTCCTCTCCATAGCGGAACTGTATTATACGGCCCGTGGGCGTCCTCACGGTCCCGTCGTATTCGACCCTCAGGTGCTCGAGGGCGTGTATGAGCCTGCGCTGCATGTAGCCGCTCTGCTGGGTCCTGACGGCCGTGTCGACGAGGCCATCGCGGCCTCCCATGGCGTGGAAGAAGAACTCCACGGGGTCGAGGCCGTCCCTGAAGCAGGAGTAGACGAAACCGCGGGCCTTGGGCGATACGTCCCCCGGCTTGAAGTGCGGTAGCGTCCGGTTGGTGTAGCCGCGCGTTATCCTGCGGCCTCTCACGGACTGCTGGCCCACGTTGGCGGACATCTGGCCTATGTTGAGCTTTGAGCCCCTGGCGCCCGTCCTCGTCATTATGGTGCCCGCGTTATCCATGGTGAAGTAATCATCGGCCATCCTGCCGGCCTCCTCACGGGCCTTGGAGAGGACATCCATTATGTAGTTCTCGAGGGATTCCTCCAGCGTCATGCCGGGCAGGGGCTTGAGGGTCCCGGCCCTGTACTGCCTTATGAGCTCGTTCACCTTCTCCTCGGCCTCCCTAAGGCGCTCCCTTATCTTCTCCATGACCTCGTCCGGGAGCTTGAGTTCATCATAGCCGTAGGTGAAGCCCTTCATCGTCCCGAAGATGTTAAGCATCCTGCAGAGTTTGTTCAGGAAATCACGTGCGAACTCGGTCCCGTAGTCCTTCACGAGCCTGTGGAGGAGCCCTTCCGTCTGCTCGGCCCCTATGGCGTTCTTATCTATGGTCCCGCAGATGAGCTCCCCGTTCTTTATGACCACGTAAGCATCATACGGGCATTTCTCCTTCAGGCACTTGGAGCAGGAGCGGCAGGTCTTGGCCTTGAAGGTGTAGTTGAAGTCCTTGGGCAGGAATATGCTGAAGATCTTCTTGCCGGACCAGAGCTCCACGGGCTCCTTCACGTCCGGCTCGGGGAGAGGACCATCGTAGCCCACGGCCGTGAGGAGCCTGCAGACCTCCTCCTTCGTCAGGTAGGTGGACTTGCGGGTGAGGAGGTAGGCCATGGACAGGAAGTCCCTTATGGCCCCAATTATCGGGCCACCGAACCTCGGGGACAGTATGTGGTCCTGTACCTGGAGGAGCAGCCTCGCCTCGGCCCTGGCCTCCTCGCTCTGGGGGACGTGGAGGTTCATCTCGTCCCCATCGAAGTCCGCGTTGTAGGGCGGGCAAACGCAGAGGTGGAGCCTGAAGGTCTTGTAGGGCAGGACGCGGACCCTATGGGCCAT
>CAYNQQ010000203.1:0-1604 GCA_964399385.1 uncultured Candidatus Bathyarchaeia archaeon
CTGCTGAGGGTGAAGGCGGACAAGCTCCTAGAGCAGCTGGGCCTGGGGAAGTAACAGCACGACCGTTGGGCCCTCGGGCCCGGGAAATGGGGCGATACTGCTGTCCTCCTCGGTTAACACATCCATCGCAAGATTTATACTTCCCGTTTCCCTTGCTGTGTGGGTGGGAATTTCACGCTCACGTCCCGTGAGCCCGTTACGGCCGTCCTGGCGCTGTTGATCGTGGTTTCTTACTCGCTCATCACGGCCCAACCGGCCGGGGGAGCTCCAGAGGCCAGGGGGCCTCCTCTTAATGAGATAACTTGGACCGTCCTGGACAACTGGGACAAAGCCCTCCGCCGGGTCGTGAGAGGGGAACTCGACGTGCTCATGTGGAGCAAGCCCATGGGGGCCTACGAGCGGCTAAGCGATGAGGAGCTTGCGAAGTTGGTGCTCGTGAAGTGTGTTTCTGCCGTGTGGTTCCTAGAGCTCAACTCGGCTGGCTCCACCGAGTCCAACCCGCATCCCAAGAGCCCCGTCCTGAACGAGACCGGTTACCCAGGCATAGTCATCGTGTCGGATGGCGAAGGAGGGCTCTTCAGGTCGGATGGCGTGTATTTCAATCCCTTCGCAATAAGGGAGATAAGGTTCGCCCTTAACTTCCTCATAAACAGGAGCTACCTGGTCGGGGCCGTCCTCCACGGCAGCGGTGCCCCCATGTTCAGTGCCGTCCAGCCTTCACATCCGGCCAACAGCTCCTTCTGGCCCGTCTACGAGGAGTTCGGCCTGACGGCCGAGGGCGACCCGGCCAAATCGGCCGAGATGGTCAAGCAGGCCCTCCTGGACGTGCTGGCAACCTGGGAATCCATGGGGGCTCCTTACGACCTGAGGGGCGGCCTTCTCAAGGATGTCAAGGGCGGTGGCGATTGGCTCGAGTTCTACGACGGCACCGATTGGAGGCCCGTGGAGCTCAACTTCTTCATAAGGACCGAGGACGAGAGGCTGGATGGAGGCCGCTACATAGCCGACCTGATAGAGGCCTACTGGAAGATAAAGGTCAAAAGGCTCGAGTATGACAGGGCCGTGTGCATACCCATCGTCCAAGGCACCGATCCACTGGCATACCAGTGGGACCTCTACACTGCCGGCTGGGTGAGCAGCCCCAGGGGCGATTGGGCCTACCCAGATGAGGACCTAGTGTGGTATTACTGGCTCTGCCCGCTCCTCGGCTTCCCATACGGCGTCCTCAACGAGACCGTTTACACGACGGGCCTCAGGCTCTACTCAGGCGCCTATGGAACGGCCGACGAATACTGGGAGCTCTGCAGGCAGCTCTGCCGCTACGGCATCTACGAGGCCCACAGGGTAGCCGTCGCCGAGGTATGGGGATACTTCCCGGTCAACAAGGACAGGGTCCACGACATAGCCTGCGGCCGCATGACGGGCCTATGGAGCCCCTGGTCCTTCAGGACAGTCGAGACGCCCGACGGCATCCTGAGGGTAGCTGGCTACTCACGAGCTGGCATCTTGTTCTGGAGCGCCTGGAACCCGGTCGGGGGCTTCAGACGTGATTACTCGGCCCGGATATGGCAGGACATACACGACTACGGCGCCATGACGGACCC
>CAYNQQ010000204.1:0-1600 GCA_964399385.1 uncultured Candidatus Bathyarchaeia archaeon
GACGCGGAGGAGGCCGAGCTCTGGGTAAGGCTCTGGATGGCCAAGGGGAGGGCGAGACCGGAGGACTTCATAGTCCAAGAGTACCTGCCGGGCAGGGATATAGCCTGGGATAGCCTCTGGTTCGAGGGCAAGCTCGTGGCCAGCTACGCGAGGGAGAGGCTCAGGTACATATTCCCCCACCTATCGCCCTCGAGGATAACGGGCACCCCCACCGTGGCGAGGGTCATAAGGGACCCGGAGGTGAACCGGGTGGCCGAGGAAGCCGTCAGGGCCATAGACGATAGGCCCCACGGCTTCTACTGCGTCGACCTGAGGTGCGATAGGGAGGGCAGGCCGGCCATCACGGAGGTGAACGTGAAAGCCCACACCACGCTGGGGCTCTGGAGCTACGTGGCCCAGAGGGCCTTCGGCCTCCCGGCCTCCTACAACATGCCATACATCTATGTGATGCTCGGCCTCGGGGAGGAAGTGGAGCTCCCCCCCGAGCCCTACGACATATATCCAGAGGCCATCATGCTGAGGCACATAGATGTGGGCCTCCTCGTGAACGACGGGAGAGGGTGGAGGAAGGTGCCGATTTGAGGTACCTGATTTTCGATTTCGATGGGACGCTCGCGTGGCTGAGGGTGGATTGGGGGGCCGTTAGGGCCAGGATAGAGGAGGTTTACGGCCCCCTCGGAGGCAAGCCCCTTTTCACGTGGCTGAGGGAGCGCGGCCTCAGGGGCCTCGATATCTCCAGGGCCCTGGACATCATAAGGGAGGCCGAGCTCGAGGCCGTGAAGGCCCTGGACTTCGACGAAGAAATCGTGGCCCTGCTCCGCCGGCTGAGGGAGAAGGGTCTCAGGATGGCCCTGATATCCATGCAGGATGACGAGGTTCTCCGGAGGGCCCTGGAGGTCATGGGGGCCGAGGGCATCTTCGATTTCGTGGTAGGCCGCAGGACGGAGCTGCTGCGTGAGGAGCAGATAAGGAGGGTCCTAAAGGGCTGGGGGATAGGGCCCGGGCAGGCCATCTTTATATCCGATAGGCCCGAGGACGTGGAGCTCGGGCTCAGGATGGGCCTCAGGGCCCTGAGGCTCTTCTACCTGGATGGCTCGCTGAAGAGATGGCTCAGGGAGCTCCTGGACGAGGCTATTAATGTTTAAATGGTCCCTCAAGCACGCTTGTTAGGTGATGCGGATTGCCCATCAGACAGCCGATAGTATGCGTCCTCGGCCACATAGATGTCGGGAAGACGCTCCTCCTGGACAAGATAAGGAAGACGAGCGTCCAGGCCCGCGAGGCGGGCGGCATAACCCAGCACATAGGGGCGAGCTTCTTCCCCATGGAGACCCTCATGGAGATATGTGGCCCCCTCATAAAGGCCTATAAGGGGGAGATAAAGATACCCGGCCTCCTCGTCATAGACACGCCGGGGCACGAGGTCTTCGCCAACCTGAGGCGCAGGGGCGGCTCCGTGGCGGATATAGCCATATTGGTCATAGACATCATGGAGGGCTTCCAGGCCCAGACCTACGAGTGCCTCAGCATCCTTGAGGCCCGTAGGACGCCCTTCCTCGTGGCGGCGAACAAAATAGATAGGATACCGGGCTGGAAGCCC
>CAYNQQ010000205.1:0-1593 GCA_964399385.1 uncultured Candidatus Bathyarchaeia archaeon
ATGGCCATCTTCCGGGCTACCTCGGCCTCGAGGTCTATGCCGAGCTGGCCCGCCATGTGGAAGGCCCTTATGACGAGGTCGGCGAGCTCCTCCGCGAACTTGGCCTTATCGTCATCCCTCCAGGCCTGCATGGCCTCCGCGGCCTCCGTGACTATCAGCATGAGGAAGGTGGGGGCCTGCTCCCAATTGAAATCGAAGCCCTTGACGGATGACCAGCGTTTTATCTCCTCGACCCAATCCGATATGCTCCTCGGGGCCATGTTCCGCCCGCCCCACCGGGGTCAGCGGGGGCCGGATAAGCTGGCCTACTTGGCTCTTACCAGAGCAGGTGGACGTTCCCTATGCGCACGTTCTCGAGGTGCTTCCTCGCGGCCCTGTAGCACTCGAAGGCCAGCCTCCTCGGCGTGCAGGGCAGGTCGTCCATGACGTACTGGGGGTAGAAGGCCAGCAGCGTGTAGGGTATGCTCGGGTCCACGCTCGCTATGAACTCCGCCACGGCCTCCACCTCCCTGGCGTCCACGTAGCCGGGGATGAGGAGGGTGCTGGCCGTCAGAACGGGCACCTCCTCCCTCCTATCGTAGAACTTCTCGCCTATGGCCCTGAAGTTCTCATAAGTGGCCTTATTGGATACGCCGCAGAGGGCCTTATTCAAGTTCTCATCCCATACCTTTATATCGAATTTCACCACCCCACCGCTCTCAAGGGATAGCTCAGCGGCCCTCAGGGCCAGCCTCGGGTTCATGTTGCCGTTGCTCTCCCAGCATATGCGCATGATGCGCCCCTGCTCCCGGGCCCTCTCGAGGGCGAGCTCGCTCGTTTTTATGGCGTGGGGCATCTGGGACGAGGGGTCCCCTCCGAAGTAGCAAATGCAGCTCACCCTCCTGTCCCTTATGGCTATCTCCGCCAGCTCGCTGGCCGTCAGGACGGGTTTCTTCTTGGCGGCGAGGAGCCTGTAATGCCAGTTCTGGCAGAACAGGCAATCGTAGCTGCAGGAGCCGTAGAAGACGGCCAGGTTCTTATAGCCCGTCTCGGCCCCGGGCTTGTAAGCATACCTCGGGTAGCCCCTACCCGTGCAGCCGGGGCAGAACCACCAGGCGACGCAATTGGTGGGCAACGGGTCGTAATACCACTCCAGGATGCCCTTATCCGGGGTCCCTCCCAGCCTCACCAGCCGGCCCCCTATGTTCGTCACGAGGCCGCAGAAGCCCACCTGGCCAGGCCCTATACGGCAGTTATTCGCGCAGAGGCCGCAGGCCTTCCCATTAGGGTCGTGGGGCGGCTCCGGGGGAAGCCCGAACTTCCTCCTGCTCTCCGCCCTGACCCTCGAGACCACCTCGAGGGCTTCCTCCGGCCTCTCCCTTATGCAATCGAGGCAGACCCCGAGCTTCCCCGATATGAACATGGACTTCCTACCGCAGATCGAGCACTCCCCCAACTCTCACCCTCCCCGGTCCTCCGGGCGTGTCTCCTTGGCTTCTTCGGCGTCCACCTCGAGGACCAGGGGCCCTCTGTAACCGCAGTCCGGGCACTCGTAGGTCGTGGGGAGGAGCCAGCCGGAAAAACCACGGGACCTCCTTATCCTCGGGCTCAGGC
>CAYNQQ010000206.1:0-1592 GCA_964399385.1 uncultured Candidatus Bathyarchaeia archaeon
TGGAAGCTGACCCGGTAGGAGACCGTTATGGCAGCTGGGTAATCGCCGTAACCGATGTTACACCACTCGCTATAATAGGCCCTCGAGAACTCTATCTCGAGGCCCGGCGGGGCGAGCTGCCTCTCCTCAAGCCTGGCCAGAACCCTGTCGGCTATGCTCTTCGCCTTCTCGGGCGTCATCCAGCTCGGGATGGCATGGGGGGCCGCCTCGTTATACCATAGGAAGGAGCCACCGTATATTATTTCGAGCGTGGCCTGGTCGGAGCGTATGCATATCTGAACCCCGTCCAGCCCGACCTCCCTGACCTCGAGCTCGCCCGTCATGTTGAAGACGTGCTCGGCCACGTAGAGCCATTCTTCGACCGGTATCGGGAAGGGGATCACCCTGAGGAGCGGGACCGCAGTGGGCAGGTCGCCCGGGATACCGCACTCTACCACGAATTTGATGCCTCCCATTTCAAACGTGATGGGACTTCCGCCCTGAGTAACCGGGCGCCAGGAGAACGTAATCACGAGGGAGGCTATGAGGGTGCACGCAATCACCGCCGCCACGATGCCGATAGCTCTCCCGGCCATCGGCATCCCCTGCGGTCTAGGGCTGAGAGGTATTTTAGTATTCTGCGGGGTTAGGACAAGCCTTTTATGCTGCCACCGTCAGCCTATCCCGGCAGGTGGAAATGAACTACCAATTCTGCTGACCCGAGCGGGCTTTCCCCCTGCTGGCTTAGCCGTGCCGCTCGGCGGAGGTGTGATATGGCATGTATGTTAGGCCGAGGGAGTGGGATATACTTAGGGCCTTAGCGGACCTCGGCGGTAAGGCGAGGGCGGACGAGCTGGCCCGTAAGACCGGCGTGAAGCTGACGACCTTAATGAGCGATGTGGCCTCCCTGGCCGAGAAAGGCCTCGTGAGGACGCGGGAGGAGGTCAGAAAGAAGGCGAAAGTGACGGAGGAGGGGAGGCGCTATGCTGAGGAAGGGCTCCCCGAGGTGAGGCTCGTCAGGGCCCTCGAGGAACTCGGAGGGGAAGCCGAGATTTCCCCTGTCTCGGCCAGAGCAGGGCTATCGGGCGATGAGCTCAGGATAGGATTAGGCTGGGCCAGGAGGAAGGGGTGGGTGGAGGTCAGCAGGGGCGTTCTAAGGCTCCTCGAGAAGCCAGCCAGGGTGGAAGAGGAGGAGGCCCTCAGGGCCCTCCTGGCCGGGAGGGCGGGGCCGGAGGAGCTCGGTTCCGTCCTCGCTGTCCTCGAGAGGAGAGGGCTCGTGGAGGTGGTGGAGGAGGCCCAGAGGATCATCGAGATAACAGATGCTGGCTTGGAGGTCCTCAAATCCCCGAGGCCCGAGGAGGAGGTAAGCCAGCTGACACCCGAGCTCATAATAACGGGAAGGTGGCGTTCCGTCAGGCTAAAGAAGTTCAATCTCGAGGCACCTGGGACGCCCGTCTTCCCCGGCCGGATGCACCCCGTCCAGGAGGTCATCAGGGAGATAAGGGAGATATTCCTCGAGATGGGCTTCGAGGAGATAAGAGGCCCCCTTGTGGAGACGGCCTTCTGGAACTTCGATGCCCTCTTCACGCCCCAGGACCACCCGGCGAGGGAGA
>CAYNQQ010000207.1:0-1590 GCA_964399385.1 uncultured Candidatus Bathyarchaeia archaeon
CCTATCGCAAGCCATATAGGGCGCTGGTGCGCAGGTGCTCGGGGCCAGCATTGAGCAGGCGCAGGAGGCGCAGGAGGGAAGCACCACCCCCGGCCATAGCGGCGGGCCTCCTCAGGTTCTTCGAGGAGGAGCTCCACGGCATGAGGCTCAGGCCGGAGATAATAGTCCTCATAGCCGTCATACTGATAGTTGTGTCAGTACTGGCTAACCTGGGCTTCCTGGGCCTCTTCCCCACCGGCCTGGTGCTCCTCAGGTTCCCTCGAGCCCGGGCAGGACGTAGGCCGATGAGCTCCTCCTGCGCCCGATGGCGAAGCCTATCACGAGGCCTATTATGAGGACGACCAGCAGATATAGGTAATCGATGGGGAAGGGGAGCCAGGGTATCATATTCTCGAGCTTCTTAGTTATCGAGAGCGCCGAGAGGGGCGGCAACCTAAGGAAGCCAGGGGTCCTAACCCTCCTAATATGGTAGGTGCCCTCGCTCACTATGCCCTCCTCGAGTTCGAGCTTGTCCTCCTCCCTGTAACTGAGGAGCACCCCATCGCTATCGTATTTTGATTCTATCCTAACCGTGAGGTAGCCCTTCTCGTCCCTGCCATCATTATCGGGGTCGGTCTCCACCTTGAGCTTCGCCTCTATGTAGAAGCGCCCATCACCCATCTCGTCATCGACGCTGACCACGCACGATTGATTCTTGAGGCTCCTCACAGAGGTATCCCACGGGCTCCTGTGCTTATCCCAATTCGGGTTGACGAGGAAGGGCGTAGGGATCGTGACATAAAAGAAATCGGCATAACCATCGTTATCAACATCGCCTATCCAGCTGTTCACGCTGATGAGAGAAGCATTCCTGAGCATCCAGGTCTTGTCGACGAAGTATGGCGTGTGTACGGTGAAGGTTATGTTCTCGCCCTTCACGCTCTCTATCTTGATTACCATCTCATACTCTAAGATGCTGGTGGTCGTGGTCCCCCCGACCGTGAGGGAATCCGAGCTGCTCATGTAGAACCTGTAGACGTCTCCGGCCTTCAGGCCTGTTTTTGGGCTTATAGGGGCGAGCAACAGCATCGCCAGCAGGAAACATAGCCACGTTATCCTCAAGTTCTCCACCGGGCCCCTCTCTATTCCATCAAGTTAAAAAGTGTTTCCTCAGCCCCTCTTGGCCTCCCTATCTACCTCCCTAATACAGTCCTCTACTATCTCCATGGCGGCGTCCACGAGCTCGCGTGTTATCACCAGCGGGGGCGCTATCCTGAGCGTGCTGACCCCGGCCGTTATGATGGCCACGCCCCTCCTCCAGGCCCTTATCATGATCTCCCTGGCCTCCTCGACGCCGGGCGGTGGAGGCCCGCGTCCCGCCCGCCCTGGCTTCACGATCTCGGCCCCTATCATGAGGCCCATCCCGCGGACATCGCCCAGTATCTCGCATTCCTCTTGGAGCTCCCTGAGCCTCCTCATTATGTAGTTCCCCTGCTCCTCCGCGTTCCTCAGCAGGCCCTCGGATTCTATGACCTCTATGACGGCGAGGGCGGCCCTGCAGGCCACTGGGTTCCCGCCGAACGTGGTGGCGTGGGAGCCGGGCTCCCAATC
>CAYNQQ010000208.1:0-1587 GCA_964399385.1 uncultured Candidatus Bathyarchaeia archaeon
GGCCCAAACGGGGCGGGGAAGACCACGACCGTCCGGATAATAATCGGGGTCCTAAGGCCGGATTCGGGCTCGGCCACCGTGCTTGACCATGATGTCTTAAAAGAGCCGCTGGAGGTAAGGCGTCTCATAGGCTATCTGCCCGAGATGCCGTGTCTTTATGAGGGGCTTACCGTCGAGGAAAACCTGCTCTTCTATGGACGATTATATGATATCCCCGAGGACGAGCTAGAGGGGCGTGTTTCCGAGCTATTAGACCTCCTGGGCCTAAAGGAAAGAGCGGGGGAGAAGGTGGGGGCCTTGTCAAAGGGCCTTAAGCAGAGGGTGGCCTTGGTCAGGGCCCTGGTGCACGACCCACCGATCCTGGTGCTCGACCAGCCCACATCCGACCTAGACCCGGCATCCGCCCGGGGGATAAGGGAGCACATAAGGGAGCTGAACGAGGCCGGGAAGACCGTCCTGATATGCACGCACAACCTGACCGAGGCCGAGGAGCTCTGCGATAGGGTGGCCATCATAAATGAGGGGCGCATCCTGGCCATCGGGAAGCCCGACGAGCTCCTACCTAGCCCTGAGGGGCGCTGCTTCTCCTTTGAGATATCCTCCTTGAGCCCAGCGGCGGATTACGTGGATGGCCTTAAGGGGTTGGACGGGGTCTTGGAGGTCAGGGAGGCCCACGGCAACAAGATCGTGGTGGTGCTGGAGGAGAAGGAGGCCATATCGGATGTGGTGAGGAAGCTGGTCCTTAGGGGCTGCCGGATCCTTGAGGTCAGGATGGTCAGGCCGAGCCTGGAGGAGGTCTACCTCAAGCTGGTGAGGGGGCCATGAGGCTCAGGAAGTCCCTCCTGATCGCTAGGAAGGACCTGAAGGAGGCCCTAGCCGGGAGGGCGACGCTGATCTCGCTCATCCTCACGTCGGTCATGATGGTGGCCGTATCCGTGATCGTGCCGGTCTCCATGTCCATCGGCCCTGACCCGGGCAGCTACATGACCGAGGAGGAGCTTGAGACCTTCAGGACGATGTTCCCCGAGGCCCGGTGGATGAGCGAGAGGCAGATGCTGGCCTACTTCATGAGCTCCGTGGTAACCCCATTTATCTTCATGATCTCCTCCCTAGCGGCCACCTCCATCCTCACGGCGGACAGCTTCGCTGGGGAGAAGGAGCGGAAGACCATAGAGGCCCTCCTGGCGGCCCCGATAAGCGATTCAGAGCTGTTCCTGGGCAAGGTCCTGGCTTCCTTCCTGCCAGCCCTGGCCTCCTTATATGCCTCCTTCGGCCTCGCCTGCCTGCTCATCGACCTCCTGACGGCCGACCTATTCGGTTATGCTTGGTTCCCCCCGCCCAGAACGGCCCTCATCGTGTGCTTGCTCACGCCAGCCTACATGTTCCTCGGGATGTGCCTGGTCGTCCTCGGCTCGGCCAGGGCCAGCACCGTGAAGGACGCCAGCAATTACGCCGCCATACTGCTCCTGCCCCTCCTGGCCTTCTTCCTCGGGCAGGTCTTCAGCGGCCTCGTCCTGGGGATGGCCCACCTGGCCCTAGCCACCGTGGTCCTCGTGGCCCTCGATGCGGCCTTTATCCGCCTGGCCA
>CAYNQQ010000209.1:0-1554 GCA_964399385.1 uncultured Candidatus Bathyarchaeia archaeon
CCTCTCTATCTGCTCCCTGAGCCTGCGGTCCTTGACATCCTCGGGCCTCAGGGCGACCATGAAGGCGGCCACGACCTCGATGCTGGTCTTGCCGAGCTCAAGCTCCCCGACGCCCGGTAAAACGAGTATGGTCGACGCGGGTGTTTCGGGCTCAATACATATATCCCTGTCATTCAGGTAGGTATCGCCGTCCTTCAGGGAGATCTCCCAGGTCCCATAGGCATTCCTCACGACGACCTTATCCTCCAAGATTTCCACCTCGCCCTCGTAGGGCACGTGGCCCAACACGAGCTTGACCAACTCCCTCCTCACGGGCACGAGCAACTCCTCGTTCAGGTTCTCCTCATCGAACTCCCCCAGCAGCATGCTGGCCGCCATCTCCTCTGCGGTCTCCGCGGCCTCCACCCTCAGCTCCAATTCCTTTATGATGCCAGCGTCCACCAGGCTCAATAGGGTTCTTAGCTCGCTCGGGAAGCTGGCCCGAACGGGCCTTATGACGAGCTCATTCTCACGCCAGCTCAGCACGGCCTCTACGCTCAGCCCCTTGAGCCTTACCTCCCGCACGCTCTCCAAGACGGGCAGAAGGCCCATCAGCCTCACGGCCCTGAGGAAATCGCTCTCTAACGGGTCCTCCTCCCTGGCGTAGGTCAGCAGGAGGGCTATACAGGTGGCCTGGCGCGTGTCAAGACCAGCCAGCTCGAAATTGAGGGCCCCCCTGGCCCTGAGCACCCATTCCCCATTGACGCGCGCCAGCTCGTAGAAGGTCTTCTTCACGTTGGTCGAGAACCCGCCCTTGGCCAACGTCTCCTCCAACACGCCCAAGTAGTTTACCAGCTCCTTCACCTTCACCTCGTGATCCACGTACCACAGGATGTCAATCGGTGGCTCAGCGCCCTTGAGGGTGAGCCGGAGGAGATCCTCATCGAGGACCCTTATCTCCCAATCCCCATACGTAAGCACACGGGCTCCCAAGCCCCTCTCCCGCCCTCCTAACATCCGGCCGGCCCTGTCTTAGCCGCCGCGGGCCATGGGGACGACCACTACCTTATCCCTTGGCGAGACGGTCTTGAAGGCGATCTCAGATGGCTCCACGGCCCTCCCGTTCACCAGCACCACCATGAGGTCGGCCATCACATAGGGCAGGAGGCCGCGTTCCTCCAGGAGAGCCTTCAGACTCACCTCGACCGGCTTCTCCTCGAGCACCACGAGAGCCCTCACGCCCTCCACCACCCCAATTCCCGGGAGGAGGAGTCCCTTATTAATTTTATTCTCCCGGGATATAATGTGGGGAAATGGGGCCTAAATCCCGCGTAAATGGCGGGGGCAGTTTTATTACGCCCGGAGCTCGGGAATCAGAGCGCTTACCCCGTCATCGTGAACGGCATGGGCCCACAGGGTCTCGCGAGGAATGGGTAATTGACATTGGCCGGGCGAGTACCATCGCCTCGGCGGTCCCGTCTGAAAAGGAGCGGTTCGGCCCAGTATCACCGTTTAAGCTACTACTTCCCTATGCCCAATTCCTCGAGAAGCTTATCGGCCTTGACCCTGAGGAGG
>CAYNQQ010000210.1:0-1550 GCA_964399385.1 uncultured Candidatus Bathyarchaeia archaeon
CGTGGTGCGGCCGCCGGGATTTGAACCCGGGTTGCGGGCTCGGGAGGCCCGAGTCCTGGCCAGGCTAGACCACGGCCGCCATTTGATGGCTGGATAGGGCTGGGCTATAAAGTTTTCCCATTCTCAGGCCCCTCGGGCCCCGAGGTAAGGCCTCAATCGCTCCTCGGGAATCGCTCCGGCCCTCAGTATCCTGGGCCTGGGCCCCGTCAGGTCCAGGACGGTTGATGGCACGCCGAGGGGGGCTGGTCCAGCATCTATCACCAGGTCCACGAGCCCCCCGACCTCGGATATGGCCTCCCCGGCGTCCCTCGGTGCCTTCCCGCCGCTCCTGTTCGCGCTCGTGCCGACGAGGAGGCCCCCGCAGGCCCTTATGAGGTCGAGGGCTACCTCGTGGCCCGGTATCCTAACGCCCACCGATGGCCTCCCGCATACCACGATGTCCGGGAGGACGGTCTTCCTCGGGACAACAAGCGTTAGAGGGCCTGGCCAGAAGAGGCGGGCCAGACTGAGGGCTCTCCCGTCGAGCAGGGCTATCCTCATGACGTCCTCGAGGCTCGAGGCCAGGATGGGCAGGGGCTTCCCGAACTCGCGGCCCTTGACCTCGAAGACCCTCCTGACGGCCCGCTCGTTGAAGGGGTCGCAGCCGAGCCCGTAGACCGTATCCGTCGGGTAGACCACCAGGCCCCCGGACCTCACGACCTCGGCGGCCCTCCTTATGGCCTCCCCGCTGGCCTTCAGGACCTCGGCTACGGGCACGCCCACGGGACCTCGTCTCCTGGTGGCAAACCACATATATCAGGGTTCTACGTCCGGGTCGGGAGATAGGCCATGCCCAAGGCCTACCTCTGGCAGGGGAACATAGCTTGTGCCGAGGGGGCGATAGCGGCTGGCTGCCGTTTCTTCGCCGGCTACCCGATAACGCCGGCGAACGAGATATCGGAGCACATGTCCAAGCGCATGCCGGAGGTGGGGGGCATCTTCATCCAGATGGAGGACGAGATGGCGAGCCTCGCGGCCGTCATAGGGGCCTCATGGGCCGGCCTGAAGGCCATGACGGCCACTTCCGGCCCCGGCTTCAGCCTAATGCAGGAGCTCATAGGCTATGCCTTCTTCACTGAGACACCCTGCGTAGTGGTTGATGTCATGCGTGTCGGCCCCTCCACCGGCCAGGCCACGAGGGCCGCCCAGGGCGACGTCATGCAGGCCAGGTGGGGCACGCACGGCGATTACGAGGCCATAGCCCTGGCCCCCGACTCGCCCCAGGAGATGTTCGATCTCACGGCCAGGGCCTTCGACCTATCAGAGCGCTTCAGGACACCCGTCGTCGTCCTCGCGGACGAGATCATAGGCCACATGTACGAGAACGTGGTCGTCCCGGACGGGCTCGAGGTATCCGAGAGGCCGAGGCCGGAGAAAGGGGCCTCTAACTTCTTCGGGCCGGAGGAGGTGCCCCCGATGCCGAGGCTCGGTGATGGCTTCAAAGTCCCCGTCACGGGCTCGACCCACGATGAGAAGGGCATAAGGTTCACGAGGGACCCCCAGGTCCACAG
>CAYNQQ010000211.1:0-1550 GCA_964399385.1 uncultured Candidatus Bathyarchaeia archaeon
CCACCTTGCCCACGAGGTCGGCGCCCACGTCGGCGGCCTTGGTGTAGATTCCCCCGCCGAGCTGGGCGAAGAGGGCCGAGAGGCTGGCCCCGAAGCCGAAGCCCACCAGGAGGTCAACGACGTGGAGGTTCTCCGGGCTCAGGCCCACGAGGAAGCACATGGTGGATATGCCCACGAGGTTCAGGGAGGGTATTATCAGGCCCATGACGGCCCCTCCCCTGAAGGCCAGGACGAAGGCCCTGCCGGCGGAGCTCCTCGCCAGGTTGGCGGCCCTGACGTTCGCCTTGACGGCCGCCTTCATGCCTATGAGGGTCCCGAGGAGGGAGCACACGGCCCCGTAAATGAAGCCGAAGGCTATCTGCCAGTTGGGCCAGAGGCCAGCCAGGAGGAGGGCCGCTATGAGCACTATGAAGTAGGATATGGTCTTGAACTCCCGCTTGAGGAAGGCATCCGCGCCCTCCTCTATGAAGCTCGCTATCTCCTTCATCTTCTCGGTGCCAGGCTCCTCCCTCCTGATGAGCCAGTAGAGGAGGCCTATGAGGCCGAGGCCGGCGAGGCCCACGCCCAAGGGTATGAACAGTAAGGCCGTGTAGTCCATGGCCTACCCTCTCGGTCCCGGAGAAAAGTTTTGATTAAAAAAGCTTTCCTATCACTCTCCCAGCTCTATTATGTATTCGCAGTACTTGTCCTCCGGCCTTATCTTCCCCACCTTAAGCTTGAGCTTGGGGTTGAGGGCTTTCAGGACGCCACGTTCGAAACTCAGCATGAGGCTCTCGCAGACCTTCCTGGTGGGTATGTTGAGCTCCCGGCAGGCCTCCATTATCGGGCACCAGGCCGTGCAGTTCACGACCACCCTGTTGGGCCCCCGCTCAGCTATTATGTGCTCATCCGGCTTCAGGGCCTCGAGGGCGAGCATCTGCTTGAAGCTCCTCAGGAGCTCCCAGCCGGAGAGGGCATCTATGCCTGTTATATCGAGCTTCTTGAGCTCCTTCTGAGCCCACGCCTCCCCCTCGGCCCCCATGAGTTCGGACAGGAGCTCGAAGGCCCTATCGGTCCCTACCACCTCGCCCACCTTCAGCACGTAGGCTATGAGCCTCCTCACCCAGGAGACCAGCCTGGACCTGAATGCGACTAAGGATAGAGGAGGCTCCATCTTCCCCCACCACCGTGAATGGCCTTATCGCCCGGAGGGCTGATAAGTCTTCCGCCCCCTTTATGTGGCGGGCGGCCCGGTCAGAGGGCGTAGGCGAGCAAAAGTATCACGCTGGTGAGGGCCGATGCGAACAGGACGAACATTAGGCCTGTCCTGGCGAAGGCCTTGGGCTCTATCTTATATCCTCTCCTCGAGGTCTCGCCCACGACCACTATGTTGGCGTAGGAGGCCACTATGGTACCGTTGCCCCCTATCCCCGCCCCGGCGAGGAGAGCCCACCAGAAGGGCCTGACGTCCACGCCCGCCATGGCCATGTCCTTGAGGACAGATATCATGGCTATGGTGAAGGGCACGTTGTCCACGAAACACGATACTATCGTGGATGACCAGAACACCA
>CAYNQQ010000212.1:0-1535 GCA_964399385.1 uncultured Candidatus Bathyarchaeia archaeon
GAGGGAGAGGGCGGATTACGCCCCGCTGCCGGAGGGGCCCTTCAAGTACGAGCCCATCCCCGGCCTCTACGATGAGCGTATAGCCGGCCTGAGCGAGGGGGCCATAGACCTGGTGGAGGCGGCCATCAACAAGGCCTTGGAGGCCGGGGGCAAGAGGGTAGCCGGGACGTTCTTCTTCGGCGAGGAAGAGCTCTTTCTAGCCACCTCCAAGAACGTGGAGGCCAGCGAGAAGACCACTAAAGCCCAGCTCGTGGTCAGGGCGCTGGCGGACGGCGAGTCCTCGGGAGTGGGCTTGACCTGCGGTACCCGCCTCAAGGACCTCGACCCCGAGGCGGCCGGGGAGGAGGCTGGCCGCTTCGCCAAGCTATCGCTGGAGCTCAAGACCATCGAGCCGGGCAGGTACGACGTGGTCCTAGGGAGGCCGGCCTGCTCGGTCTTCTTCGATATCGTGGCCGGTATGTCCTCGGCCTTCTACGTGGACGCCGGCATCTCCTGCCTGGCCGGCAAGCTGGGCCAGAAGGTGGCGAGCGAGCTGGTGAGCGTCTATGATGATCCGAGGCTCGAGGCAGGGCTGGGCAGCAGGCCCTTCGACGACGAAGGCCTCCCGACGGCCAGGAAGGCCCTCATAGAGCGGGGCGTCCTGAGGACTTACCTGCACAATTCCATCACGGCCAAGAGGCATAAGACGGCCTCGACGGCCAACGCAGGCTGGATAGCGCCCAGGCCCTGGAACGTGGTGGTGGAACCCGGCGATAGGAGCGATGAAGAGCTGCTGGCCGAGGTGAAACGGGGCCTCTTCGTGAACAACATAACCTACGTGCGCTTCCAAGATTACGCCAAGGGCGATTTCTCGGCCGTGGTGAGGGATGGCGTCTTCTTGATCGAGGATGGCGAGATAAAGGCGGGGGTCAAGGGCCTGAGGCTCAGCGATAACGTGCTCAACATCCTGTCCTCGGTCAAGGCCATCTCGAGGGAGGCCCGCCAGGTATCGCACTGGTGGATGGAGTGGGATAGCCCGGCCGTGGTAGCGCCCTTGATCCTCTGCGAGCGGATAGGCTTCACCGTACCGACCAAATAGAGGGCCAACGGTTTTTTATCGCCGCCTTTTTCCCTCACCAAGGCTGCCAGGGAGCTATGGCTGGCTCTCCCCTGGTCCGCCTCCACCGCCCCAGGGCCAACCTGATCCCCTGTACGAAGAACATGAGCAGGGATACGGACCCCACGACCACCTCGAATAACAATAGCAAGACGCCCGTCAGGAAAGCCAGCAGGTCCCCCGTGGTCGCAGCCCAGACGTCCCATAACATGAGGTGGTAATTCGTGTACCAATGGATGAGTATGGATGCGTGGAGCCCGTACTCCAAGTAGCAAACCCCCAGCACCAATCCAGCTACGGTGGCCGTGACCACCTTGCCGGCGGTCCAACCCAATAGGTGGAGGAAACCGAAGAGGAGGGATATTATGACCACCAGGGCCCAGGATAGGGCCTTTAATTCCCTCCTGAGCCTCCGGTCCAGGCTCTTGGGGTACAGCAA
>CAYNQQ010000213.1:0-1527 GCA_964399385.1 uncultured Candidatus Bathyarchaeia archaeon
AAGTCCTCAATAGCCTTATTGTAATCGCCCTTTCTGATCCAGGCGACGCCACGATTGTAATATGCTTCTGCGAAGTCGAGCTTAAGTTCGATAGCTTTCGTGAAGTCCTCGATGGCCCTATCGTAATCGCCCTTCTCAGCCCGGGCAACACCACGATTCAAATAGGCTTCCGCTGAGGGTTCAGGCATTCCTCTTATCACGGCGTTAAAGCACCTGAGGGCCCCATCATAATGGCCCCTCAGGACCAAAGTTACGCCCAGGCTGAGCAGCTCATCCCAGGCCCCCGATTCCTCTAACAGGTCCGCCAGCCTTACCATGTGCTGCTCTATGCTCACGCCGGGCGGTGGGTAACGTGTTATCACCTTGTCCATGAAGGCGTCTGGCATTGAGAGCGTATCGGGAGCCGGGGCCTTAGAGAAGAACCCGAGCCCCTCCACGTTAGAGTAGCATATGGCCCACTCACTCTCGGGATGCCCAAACAGCTTGGACCACACCAACTTCACAAGCTTCACCCTCGGGGCCGGTATGCCGGAGAGCTTGAGGAGCTTGATGGCGTGGAGGATGTCCAGCTCGGCCACCCGGTTCTCCTTGACCAGCTTATCGTAGTGCTCCTTCTTCCTGTAGATTCCAAGGACCACCGAGGCCCCTGTCCCGTCGAACTCCTCTTCCCGGAACTCCTTCTTGGCCAGGAGGGCTATTTCCTGGCCCTCTTTAGGGCTATACAGGTCCATCTCCACCCAGAGCTCCCTCCTGGCCTCAGGACTAGCCCCGAAGAGTGCTAGAACATCGGGGTCGTTCTCGACCTGCTTCAGAACCTCCGTCCGGCAAGTAGCCACCACCCAGACCTCCCTAGCGGCTTCCTCGAACCGCCTGACGAGCTCGCTCATCCGCAGGATGCCCACGTAGACCTCTATGTCGTCTATGACGATGACCACCAAGTCGTAGCGCTTGAGGAGCCTCTTAGGCACGGGGAGCCGGTTTAGCTCTGAGACATCCTTCTTGGCCAATACTATTACCAAGGCCTTCTTCTTTTCCCAGCCCTCCTCCCTAAAAATGGCCCTGAGGACTTCGAGGGCCGTCCTTGATTTGCAAATGCCAGCTGGACCTGTGATCAAAACCCTCCTATGCTTTAGGAGAGCCCCACGGACCCTATCGGCCCTGTAGGTCCAGAGGAACTCCTCATTCCATTCCTCAGGGGAGCACTTGAGGAGGGCGTGCACCACCTTCTCGACAGTCCCGTGATCAAGAGGCCTTTTCCTGAGTTCCTCCGAAGTAAAGAAGGCCCCAATCCGCCTGAACGCCTCCTCTTCCTCCCTACGCCTCTTCAGCACCTCCCATAGCCCTATGGCGATGCCTACGAGAGTAAGGACGGTGCCGATGATCGTCAGCAATAGCCCTAGCTCTATCGAGGCCCCAGACCTCCCCGAGGTCTCGGGGCGAGCAAGCTTATAAGGATTCTCAGGGGGTTCGGCCTCTTACGCACGTCCTACCTAGTCCTCGGGGCTCCTAAGACCTCCTCTACGGCCT
>CAYNQQ010000214.1:0-1514 GCA_964399385.1 uncultured Candidatus Bathyarchaeia archaeon
AGGCTCTACCCCGTGCTGGAGAGGCCGGGCGGCCCGGTGAGGGCCTGGATATTCATAACGGGCAAGAAGCCCAAGAAGCTGGGGGAGCTCACGGACGAGGACGTGATACCTGATGGCTTCGATGCCCTGGGCGATTTCATAAGGGAGTGGGTGGGCATATACGGCGCCTTCGACCCGGAGGAGACCGTCTGGATCTACGATTTCGAGGTCAGGCTCAAGCGGGACCGGGGCCCCTGAGCCTCGAGATCCTCTTCTCGGGCAATCCTATGGCCTTCTCGAACTCGTAGACCACCCTCGAGGCCACAACCCAGGCGTCCAGGCCCTCCGGGTCTATGCAGGCCGTCTCGTCCGCGAGGGAGAGCGTTTCGTCCCTGAAGGTCCCGTGGGGGAAGCCCCCTATTATCACCATGGGCTTCTCGAGGCCGGATAGGGGCCTGATGACCTCCTCGACCGTCTTGGGCTGGCCCTCCGTCGTGAAGACGACCACCTTATCAGGCTCGAGCCTCCCCACGAGCTCCGCCAGGCTTTCCCTCCTCAGGACGAGGAGCGGGGGCCCTCCCGGGGGCACCTGGCCCTCCTCGTAGAGCTGTTCCACGAGCCCGACGAACCTGTTGTAGTTCTTCGGGAGCCTCGTGCTCGGGTCTATCTCTATGACATGGTCGTCCAGCGTGTGCACGTAGGTCCTCAGCAGGCCCTCGCGGTTCAGGGGGCTGCCCATGACGGCCAGCAGGGTCGTGTGGACGAGGTCCGGCCTGCCGCGCTTCCCGGCGTCCGGCAGCCTCCTCATGGCCGGGTGGTGGAGCGACCTATCGAGCAGCATGGCCCCAGGCCTCTTGCGCCTCGCCCTCGCGGTCCTGACGATCGCCGGGTGCTTCCAGAGCTCTTTCGGCACCCTCTCGAGGGCCGACTCGGCGAGGACGAACAGGAGCGGCAAACCCGGCACCGCTCATATTGGGCCGCGGGCCCTAATTACCCTGGGCGCGCGGATGGACAGGTCGGAGAAAGCCATAGCCCTCAGGCGTATAAGGAGGCTCTTCGAGCTGGCCCTGAAGGTCGTCAGGGAGGAGCCGGACCTGGCCGACCGCTACGCCGAGCTGGCCAGGCGCATAGCCATGAAGGCCAGGGTGAGGATACCGCCGGAGTATAAACGCCTGATATGCAAGCACTGCAAGCGCTTCATAGTGCCCGGCCTCACGTGCCGGGTAAGGCTCCAGCCCAGGCGGGAGCCGCACATCGCCATAACGTGCCTGAGGTGCGGGGGCATCTACAGGATACCGATAAAGGGCAGAAGGAGCAGGGCACGCTCCAGGGCGTCATCTTGAGCAACGCAGTATTTTTGTATTAGCTCGGGGGCAGGGCAGCTGGTGGTCAAGTGGGCCACATACACGTGGAAGCGGTCCTCCGGGGGGCCAGGGGGGAGCGCCGCATCCGCATGCTCGTCGACGCCGGTGCGATATATACCATCATACCGCCCGAGCTGGCAGATGACATAGGGCTCGTGAGGCTGCCCTTCA
>CAYNQQ010000215.1:0-1512 GCA_964399385.1 uncultured Candidatus Bathyarchaeia archaeon
CACGAACATGCGCTCCGGTATGCCCTTCCCGTCGGGGTGGTGGGCCCTCACGTACCTGGCCACTACCTCCTCGTAGATCGGGTCCCCGGGCCCGTGGATCTGAGCTCTCCCCTTCACCTGGAAGCCTGAGACGGTCTTGTTGTCCCAGATGGCCACGGCCACCCTCGGGTTCGCCCTTATGTTATCGAGGGTCCTGGCGGAGTATATGTCGACGTAGGCGAGGGTCTCCTCATCTATGTAGGTGAAGCCCTTGGGGCTGACGTTCGGGATTCCGTCCGGCCCCACGGTCGCGAGGGCTGCTATGTGCTTCTCCTTGATCATCCTCAGGAGCTCCTCGGGCATCTTCACCATGCCGGTCTCCCGGGCTTCCTCGGCCCCGGGGCTTAAAACCCCTTGGGCGGGGGGCCTCTCACCTCCAGCTTCCCGGCCCCGGAGAGGGCCTCAGCCACCATGCCTTCTATATCCAGGCCCTCCTCCGCCCTCAGGACCTCGCCCATTTCGGCTGCCGTCCTCGGCCTGTCGGGGGCGGCGGAGCAACCGGCGTCTGGGCGAGAGGATATCTCGTAGGTCCCTATGCGCCTCGCGAGCCGGACGGTCTCGTCCTTATCGAAGCAGAGGAGGGGCCTGTGGACGGGCACGTCCGTGAGCACGGCATCTATGACCCTGAGGTTCTTCAGCGTCTGGCTGGCCTGCTCCCCTATGGCATCCCCCGTTATCAGCCCGTCTGCTCTCTCGCGGGCGGCCAGGCGCTCCGCCAGCCGGTACATCATCCTCTTGCAGAGAACGCAGGTGAGCTCCTCCGGGCAACTGGACGATATCTCCTCGAGGATGTGGCCGAACGGGACCACATACATATACCTCGTGGCCCCGAGGGACCAACCAGAGAGCACCCTGGCGAGCTCAACGGCCTTATCAAGGGTCCTGTCGTCGGTGAAGGGCCTTATGTCGAAGTGGACGGGGACCACCACGCAGCCCCTCCTCATGGCGAGCCAGCAGGCCACGGGGGAATCTATGCCGCTGCTCAGGAGGCCCATGACCTTGCCCTGGACGCCCAGGGGGTAGCCCCCCACGCCCTCCCTCACGTCCGCGTAGATGAAGGCCTCATCCTCCCTGACCTCCACGTATATCGTCCGGTCGGGGGCCTCGAGGTCAACCCTGACGCCGGCCGGGCCCATCTCCTCGAGCACGCGCTCCCCGAGGAGCCTGCAGACGTCCATGCTGGTGTACGGGTGCTGGCCCACCCTCCTGCACCTGACCGCGAAGGAGGAGCCGGGGCCCAGCACCGCCCTCGCGATCTCGAGGCCAGCCCTCGTTATGTCCTTGAGGGATGACGTGGTCGAGAGGGCGGGCGAGGTCGAGGACACTCCGAAGACGCACGAGATTACCTTTGAGGCCTCCTCTGCCTCCCGCGTCCTCACGTAAAGCCTTCCCAGGGAATACCTTATGGGCCCGAATTCTATCCCGTGGAGCCTCAGCATCTTCTTGACGTTCCTCACGACCAGGCGCTCGTAC
>CAYNQQ010000216.1:0-1508 GCA_964399385.1 uncultured Candidatus Bathyarchaeia archaeon
GGCCCTGAAGAACCAGCTCACATCGCCTGAGGAGAGGTTGCCCACGTAGTTCTTTATCTTGGCCACCATGGCATAGGCTTCCTTGAGCGTGCTGGCCGGGAGCCTGCCGAGGAAGACGTCCGGGAAGAGGTCGAGGTCCTCATCCGGCAGCTCGCCCCACTTGTCGTCCCCGTCGTTGTTCCACGTCAGACCGGCCGGGAGCACATCCGCGTAATAGAGGTCCGTCTCCACGAGGACGCCGTCCTCGGGATCGTTCTCCTCGTTCTCCTCGGGGTAGCCATCGGGCACGTAGACGAACCTGGTGGGCACGACATCGTGGTCCCCGAATATGAGGACAAACTTTATGCCCAGGGTGCTCACGAGATCGCTTATGCAGTTCCTCATCTGCTCCTGCGTGTCCCTGCCGGGGTAGTGGGCCGTTATCCAGCTCAGGGTCCTGATCACGGTCGTGAGGCCCGTGGAGTTCTTGAAGGAGGCCAGCTCCTCGGCCGCCGGCTTGAGCTCGTCGTTGGTTATTATGAGCATCACGGCCTTGGCCTGGGCTGGGCCCACGGGGACGCCGGCCCCGGCGGAGAACTCCACCAGGAGCCTGGCCCTCCCGACCCAGGCCAGCTCCCGCCTTACCGGGTCATACCTGGCCGGGAAGACCCTTATGACCAAGAACTCCTTGCGCATCATGTCCTCGGGGTCTATGCCGTAGTGGACCTCGTAATCGAGCCATTCATGCCCGGACAGCCACCCGACGTTCACCTCGGGCTCAAGCCGGTACCCGCCCCCCACCAGGGGCATTGGGCTGATGGGGGCCATGGGCAGGGCGGGCAGGCGCGTCCTGCCCTCCTCCTCGACCACCAGCTCCACGCCCCTGACCTCGAGGCTCGAGTCCAGCTTGAGGACCATTATCTTGGCCGGGACCAGCAGGCCCCCGACCGGCACGAGGCGGCAGCCCTCCATGGAGAAGCCCACGAGCCTGCCCTCGTCCAGCAGGGGCCTCGGGGGCCCGAAGGAGAGCTCTATCTCCCTCGTCCAACACCTCTCCTGGGGCCGGGCGGCGCCCTGGCCCCAAGACGCCATCTGCTGGAGGGCCTCGGCCAGGAGGGGGCCTGAAGCCCATGACGGCGCCAGCAGCATGAGGGAGAGCACAGCTATGGTCAGTAACGCCAGACCTCGCCTCAACCTCCCACGCCGGTAGGTGTTCGCCCCCAGGACTTAAAAGAGCAACTATATCATGAACTCCGGGACTCCATCCGGCCTATAGGCTATCCTGGGCTTAAGGCCCCTCCTCCTCATCAGCTCGACGACGTGGGGGTAGAGGATGACGTACTCTTCGTCTATCTCCTCGGCGAGGGCCGGGTCGATCTGGGCCAGGCGGTCTTTAAGGGCCCGGTAGGAGGTCTCATCGCTGAAGCTGAGCATGACGGCCGCGTAGACGCGCTCCCCGGGCTCGAGGCCGGCTTCCACGAGGTTCTCGAGGGCCCTGAGCTGGTAATTGAAGAACTCGGGCTTGGCCA
>CAYNQQ010000217.1:0-1508 GCA_964399385.1 uncultured Candidatus Bathyarchaeia archaeon
GCCTTCGGAGAAAGGCTACTGAGTGTATGTGCTGAACCTGTCTTTCATTTCTTCCCTAGTTGCTCCAGAAGCTTAAGGCGAAATACACGCGGCGGTAGGACTGGTAACCTTTCAATTCTTCCCTAGTTGCTCCGCGTTATAGCGAGGTTGATCCTGTGCTTAACGGTCGCCGAGAGCTTCCTTTCAATTCTTCCCTAGCTGCTCCTGATGAGAAGGAGGGGAATTGCGCCGCCGATAGTCGCCGTGATCTTTCAATTCTTCCCTAGTTGCTCCCGAGTGGTTTCTTTCTTCCGCTGTTTATAATGGTTTCTTCTCGCGCTTCAAAGGCTGCTAATGGTTTATAAGCTTCCACCGTTCCCTAGGGAAGCTTCGAGTAGTGGGGGTTGCTAGTCCCGGGGCGTAGCTAGCACTTACCCAGTTTTCTTGCTTGGTGGTTGGAGCCGACTTAATCTTCTTAGCTAGGTTCGCAGGGGGGAGGCTTGCAGTTCCCGGGTTTGGGCGGGAACTACCTTCACCTCCGCGTTACGCTGTGCGCGTCTAGAGCGCTCGGATAAACCTGCTTAACGTTTAGCGGAGGCTTTAGCGGAGCGGCTAAGTTTTATCGCTTACTGCGCCGCCTCTAGCAGGGGGAATGCTTGCCTGTTAAGCTCGTAGACGCCGTAGAGCTCTCGGGCTTTAGAGGCATAAGAGGGTATAGGGAGCCGGTTAAGCTTTCGAGCTTTACGGTCCTTATAGGGCGTAATAATTCAGGCAAGACCACGATCCTTGAGGCCCTTTTCATGCTGAATAAGTACGACCTTACCTCGAAGGTTCCGCCGCTTGATAGAGCATGGAGCGAGGTAATAATGTCGCTCCACGGCGGCGGGTCATCGCTCGTATACGGGTACCGGGTCATAGGCTATATCAGAGGATGGTATACGATAAGGCGTTTAGCGTGAGCGGACCTACGCTCGAGGGAGCTGACGTAGTTCCTAGGGTTGACCTAGCGGGCTTCCTCGGCGTGAAGAACGTTAACTTACTATCAAGCTCGGTGATCTTCCTGCCTAATGACTCTAGGTTCCTCTCAGAGTTGGCGAGCCGCCTAAGGTGGGAGGGGGAGTGGGCAAAGGTGGAGAAGTCAGGCGCGAGCGTGAGGATTGTTAGGGACCTGGTGGCCAAGGTCGTTAGCGACAGGTTTACGGAGGCTACCGTACGCTTCGACTCGCTGGTCCTCAGGAAGGAGCTCCCAGACGGGAGGGTGATGTACGTTAAGGCCGCCGACCTGGGGGACGGGGTTGAGCGGGTGCTGATCTACGGCTTGTACCTCGAGACGTATAGGCCTAGGCTAATCCTCTGGGACGACGTAGAGGCCTCGGCGCACCCCGGCCTCGTAGAGGCGGTGCTCGAGTGGCTGGCTAGCCGGGACTGGCAGGTCGTGCTAGCGACCCACAGCTACGACGTCATCGAGAGGCTAGCGGCGCTGGAGCTCGAGGACGCCTCGGTAGTAGTCCTCAGGAGGGGGGCTGACG